>NZ_VTZO01000019.1:0-110164 GCF_008369545.1 Pseudocitrobacter sp. 73
CTGTTACCGTTCGACTTGCATGTGTTAGGCCTGCCGCCAGCGTTCAATCTGAGCCATGATCAAACTCTTCAATTTAAGTTTGATGCTCGTGAATTAAACTTCGTAATGAATTACGTGTTCACTCAGAGACTTGGTATTCATTTATCGTCTTGCGACGTTAAGAATCCGTATCATTGAGTGCCCACACAGATTGTCTGATAAATTGTTAAAGAGCAGTGCCGCTTCGCTTTTTCTTAGCGGCGCGGGGTGTGCATATTAAGCCATCCCGCTACAGAGTCAAGTTTTTATTTCACTTTTCTCTGCTGAAGTTCTCTTAAGAACCTCGCTGACCCGGCGGCTTGCGTGCCGTTGTTCCGTGTCAGTGGAGGCGCATTATAGGGAGTTCTGAGACGTTGACAACCCCTGTTTAAAAAAAACTTTTCAACCGTCTCTTTTTTGAGCAAAACCGCATTAAACTGGCAGTTTTTCAAGCGTTTCGAAGCCGTAGCGCTGTAAAACGGGTAAAAGTCGTACAGTCTCCGCCGTCAACGCCATGCAAAATGCTTTATTCTCTTCCGTCGATTTCGCATCTGGCGCTTCATGTTCCAGCAGCCAGGCCGTTCGACGGGCGATCGCCGCGCCGGAATCGATCATCCGCGTGCCTTCCGGAAGCACCTGCAGCAGTTCATCGCGCAGCAGCGGGAAATGTGTGCAGCCAAGCACAACCGTATCCGGCGGCTCCTGCATCCGCAGCCACGGGCGCAGAATTCGACGCAGCTCATCCAGCGAAACGGGATCGCCATGCAATTTCGCTTCCGCCAGCTCCACCAGTTCTGCCGAGCCCAGCATTTCGATTTTGCATTCATTAGCAAAACGGGCGATGAGCTCATGCGTGTAAGGACGCTTCACCGTGCCACGCGTTGCCAGCAAGCCGACAATACGGTTCGCCGATAAACGCGCCGCCGGCTTAATGGCCGGCACCACACCGACCACCGGGAAGCCAAACTTCTCACGCAGGGCCGGTAATGAAACGGTGCTTGCGGTGTTGCAGGCAATAATCGCCAGGGAGAGTGGGTAACGTTGCTGGACGGCGGTCACAATCTCAACCACGCGCTCAACAATAAACTCTTCGCTTTTTTCCCCATAAGGAAAGGCAACGTTATCGAAGGTGTAGATGTAGTGAAGGTCCGGCAGAAGTTGACGGACCTCATCATAGACCGACAGCCCACCGACACCGGAGTCAAACACCAGTACGGTAGGCCGTGGTTCAGAAGGTGTAGCTGCCAGACAAGGTATATTCCCGTCCTGCAGTTTGGTAGCCATAAACTGTCTCGTAATCTTTATCGAACAGGTTGGCTATTTTACCACGAACTGTGAGCTGTGAGGTGACTGGATATGACGCAGAGATATCAACCGTGCTGTAGCTCGGTAAAACCTGCTGTTTCGGATTGTATTGTGACGTGTTGTTATCGTAGCGACGACCGTAGTACTGCCACGACACATCCATGTCCACATCAAACATTGTCCAGTCGAGCTGGTATTTCGCCTGACGCTTAGAGCGGCGTGCCAGCACCTCATCATTCTCGTCGTTACGCGGGTCCATATATTGCAGCGTCACGCGGTGATTAAAGATCCCCGTATCAAAACTGCCGGTCCACTCCACGCCTTTAATGGTCGCCGAGTTGATATTGGCGTACTCGCCGTCATAGGTAACCGGGTCGGAATAGTAGGTAATCAGGTTAGAGATCTTGTAGTGATACGCCGACAAACGCCAGTCCAGCGGGCCCGTCAAACCTTCCAGGCCAGCTTCCCACTGTTTCGATTCTTCCGGTTTCAGATCCGGATTCGAACTGATACCAAAGCGTGTAGAACCAAACTGCTGACCTAACGATGGCGCCAGGAAGCCGGTACCGTACGATAACGTCACTTTATAGTTCTCAACGAACTGCCAGCCCGCCGCCGTTTGCCACGTTCCGTGCCAGCCAAACTGCTCATCGTGGTCTTCACGACCAGAGGCTTCCAGCGTCACGTCGCCAAACTGCTGCTGCCCGGTAAGATAGAGCCCGGTGTTATCGCGCTTATAGGTATCGGATATCGCCGTATCCGACGAAGTCAAACGCTGCTGCTGCCAGTCTACCCCGGCGCTTACCGAGCCATGCCCGACAATCAGGTTGTTCCCCCACTGGAGGTTACGCTGGGTCATGCGGTCAAGCGTTGTGCCATCTTTATATCGACCATAAATGCTGCTGTAGTTATAGTCCTTCACCTTCTGATAGCTGGCGATAAGCTCAGAAGAGTAGATACCGGAATGGAATCGCAGTCCGGTATCCCAGGTTTGGTTATAAAGCTGCTCTTCGTCGGCGCTATACGCCGGGGAGTACGGTGGGCTACCCAGATCGTAATCGACATTATTGGTATAGCTGCGGCCACGGAAGAAGCCATCAAAGCTATCGTTGAACTTATGCTCCAGGCTACCCCAAAAGGTTTTATTGCGGAAGCCGTCGCGGTCGTTGTCGTGGCTCCAGGTCGAGCCCGGCTGCACATCAAACCCTTTAGTGGTTTCATAAGAACCCGCCACCGTCGCTACCGTGTCGCCAAAACGCTGACGCAACGTGCCATCGTATTGTTGATAGCCTTTAGAGCCCATGCTGGCGGTAATTTTCGATTGTTCCTCGTCAGAGTGGGTAATGATGTTGATCACCCCACCCATTGCGCCGGACCCATAAATCGCCGAGCGCGGCCCACGGATATACTCCACGCGCTGAACTAATGAGAGAGGGATCTGATTCAGGTCCGGGTTATTAGAGATACCGGGGCGGGTCATCGGAATGCCATCGACCAGTACCAAAACCTGTTTCGTTTCAGTACCGCGAATAAAGAGTGAAGAACTCTGCCCCATCCCGCCATATTGCGCGATATCCACGCCCGGCAGGCGACGCATGACGTCATTAAGATTTTTGGCCTGCCAGCGGTCGATGTCATCTCGGGTAACGACATCCATCGGCGCGAGGACGGTATTGACCGGCTGCTGAAAACGACTGGCGGTTACGACGAGGGTATCTGAAGTGCTGTCCTGCGCCCAAACGGAAAAAGCCGAGACGGATAGCGCCGTCATCAGCGAAGTTTTTTTAATCATTGTTAAAGCATCCACAATAGAAAAAGGATGCCGCCGGTTTCATCGATAGCCCGCGATGATGAAAACCCAGTGCGACGTCACCCGGCAGGTCTTCGGGCTCGGGGGCGTTTAGCGGATGAAGACTTCCCACCTTTTCAGGCAGTGTCTGCAAAATGCGTTCATCCCACCACTCCTTACCGCTGCGCGTCAGCCCCAGATTTTCACTGGATTCCCTTTTAACTCACAGGACCGGAACCCGGATGCTACATTTAGTTACATATAGATGTCCAGACTGCCATCACGATTTAGGAAAACATCAATCGCTGGACATCCCCTGAGCAGGCCCTACAATCCCCGCGTACTTTTATTATTCAGGATGCATCATGACCCCCGAACACCTTCCTACCGAGCAATACGAAGCGCAGCTGGCCGAGAAAGTGGTCCGTCTGCAAACGATGATGGCCCCTTTCAACGCGCCGGTTCCGGAGGTGTTTCGCTCGCCAGTCAGTCATTACCGCATGCGTGCGGAATTTCGTATCTGGCATGATGGGGACGACCTGTATCACATCATTTTCGATCAGCAGACCAAAAGCCGCATCCGCGTCGATTCCTTCCCGGCAGCCAGCGAGCTCATCAATACGCTGATGACCGCCATGCTGGACGGTGTGCGTAATAACCACACGCTGCGTCACAAGCTGTTCCAGATTGATTATCTCTCTACGCAAAGCAATCAGGCGATTGTCTCTCTGCTGTACCATAAGAAGCTCGACGATGCGTGGCGTGCGGAAGCGGAGGCGCTGCGGGATGCATTACGCGCGCAGAACCTCAATGTGCATATCATCGGCCGCGCGACGAAAACGAAAATCGCGCTGGATCAGGACTATATCGACGAGCGGCTGCCGGTCGCCGGGAAAGAGATGATCTACCGCCAGGTGGAAAACAGCTTCACCCAGCCGAACGCGGCAATGAACGTGCAGATGCTGGAGTGGGCGCTCAACGCCACGGAAAACTCAACCGGTGATTTGCTGGAACTCTACTGCGGGAACGGCAACTTCTCGCTGGCGCTGGCGCGCAACTTTGACCGCGTGCTGGCAACCGAAATCGCCAAGCCGTCCGTCGCCGCCGCGCAATACAACATTGCGGCGAACCACATTGATAATGTGCAGATTATTCGCATGTCGGCGGAAGAGTTTACCCAGGCGATGAACGGCGTGCGGGAATTCAACCGCTTGCAGGGAATTGATTTAAAAAGCTATCAGTGTGAAACGATTTTTGTCGATCCGCCGCGCAGCGGGCTGGATAGCGAAACCGAGAAAATGGTGCAGGCGTATCCACGTATTCTGTACATCTCCTGCAACCCGGAAACGCTGTGTCAGAATCTGGAAACATTAAGCCAGACGCATAATGTGGAGCGCCTGGCGCTGTTTGATCAGTTCCCGTATACGCACCATATGGAGTGCGGGGTACTGCTGACAAAGAAATAGACTCTTTGTCATGCCGGATACGGCGTCACCGTCTTATCCGGCATACAGCATTGCGCTATTCAGAAATCTCGTGCTTGCGATTACGCATTTTCACGCCAATCCAGAACACCAGAATCACCGACAGCACCGCTGGCAGGAAGTTAGAGCCGATATCCGGATATTCCGCGCGCACCACAGTGCTGTATAACAGCACGCCCAAAATAAAGCATGCCGCCGCCAGGCCAGGCAACCCCACCGGCATCGTGCGATTCTGATACCGCTGATGCAGACAGTACACCGTCAGCACCAGCGCAATAATCGGGAATACAGAGAACGGCACAATGGAGCTAAACAGCGCCGCAAAAGTTCCGTTAATTGATAAGCCAGCGATCAGCGCCAGCAACAGCGTTCCTTTATCTTGTCCTGACTGTTTCATTGCTCGTCTTTCACCTTATTCGGAATGATGTGTCGTTTTTTCCTGTTCGCGACGATACCAGTAATACGCCCCTTTCGAGATCATGCGTAATTGCAGCACCAGCCGCTCTTCCAGCTGGCGTCGCTGTTCCGGCGTGACGTCTAACGCTTCCGCGCCTGCACTAAAGACAATCGTCACCATCGCTTCCGCCTGCGCCTCGGTAAACGCGCGCGGCATATGGTTTTCGATTTCCAGATAGTCGGCAAGTTCCGCAATGAAGTGCTGAATTTCGCGCGCGACCGCAGCACGAAACGCCGCAGACGTGCCGGAGCGTTCGCGCAAAAGCAGCCGAAAAGCGTTAGGGTTATTGCCAATGAACTCCATAAATGTCGACACGGAGGTGCGGATCACGCTGCCGCCTTTAGCGATACGCTGACGCGCCTGGCGCATCAACTGACGCAGCATCAGGCCGCTTTCGTCCACCATCGTCAGCCCTAGTTCATCGACATCACGGAAATGTCGGTAAAAGGAGGTTGGCGCAATGCCCGCTTCGCGAGCCACTTCACGCAGACTCAGGCTGGCAAAGCTTCGCTCAGCACTCAGTTGACTAAATGCTGCTTCCACCAGCGAACGCCTGGTTTTTTCTTTTTGTTGCGCTCTAACGCCCATCACGATGATTGAATCCTTCCAAATGCCTTGTTGGCACTATACCAGAGATTAAAACTAATCGACTTATACTCTTCATCCTTCACGTTTCTCCTGCGTTGGCTGCGCGCGTTCACCCCAGTCGCTTACTTCAGTAAGCGACTGGTGATTCTCTCCCTTGCCGCCTTGATGAAACGTGAATGATTTTGAGTATACATAGCTTTGTGAATGCTTGTTTACGGGCGATTTATGCTCTTTTGCATGAAAAAAGCACAATGATAATTGGGTTATCCCGGTGAAGATGTTATGATTCTGTTGCTTTTATGTATAAGAACAGGTAAGCCTTACCATGCCAAATTCCTACGATTATGATGCAATAGTAATTGGTTCCGGCCCCGGCGGCGAAGGCGCTGCGATGGGTCTGGTGAAACAGGGAGCGCGTGTCGCCGTTATTGAGCGTTATCATAATGTCGGCGGCGGATGTACCCACTGGGGCACCATCCCCTCAAAAGCACTTCGTCATGCCGTTAGTCGTATTATTGAATTCAACCAGAACCCCCTTTACAGCGACCACACCCGACTTCTCCGTTCCTCTTTCGCCGACATTCTGAACCATGCTGACAGCGTGATTAATCAGCAGACTCGCATGCGTCAGGGCTTTTATGAGCGTAATCACTGCGAAATTTTGCAGGGCAACGCGCATTTCGTTGACGAACACACGCTGGCGCTGGAGTGCCCGGACGGCTCGGTCGAAACGCTGACGGCGGAAAAATTCGTCATCGCCTGCGGCTCGCGCCCCTACCGCCCTGCCGATGTCGATTTCAGCCACCCGCGCATTTACGACAGCGACTCCATCCTCAGCCTGCATCACGAACCACGCCACGTCATTATCTACGGCGCTGGGGTGATTGGCTGTGAGTACGCCTCCATTTTCCGTGGAATGGACGTCAAAGTTGACTTAATCAACACCCGCGACCGTCTGCTGGCGTTCCTCGACCAGGAGATGTCGGACTCGCTCTCCTATCATTTCTGGAACAGCGGTGTGGTGATTCGCCACAACGAAGAGTACGAGAAAATTGAAGGCCTGGACGACGGCGTCATCATGCACCTGAAATCCGGCAAGAAACTGAAAGCCGACTGTCTGCTGTTCGCCAACGGGCGCACCGGGAATACCGATTCACTGGCGCTGGAAAACATCGGCCTGCAATGTGACAGCCGTGGTCAGTTAAAAGTGAACAGCATGTACCAGACCGCGCTGCCGCACATTTACGCAGTGGGCGACGTCATTGGCTATCCAAGCCTGGCCTCAGCCGCTTACGATCAGGGCCGCATTGCCGCGCACGCGATGGTAAAAGGCGAAGCAACGGCGCACCTGGTGGAAGACATTCCAACCGGGATTTACACCATTCCGGAAATCAGTTCTGTGGGTAAAACCGAACAGCAACTGACGGCGATGAAAGTGCCGTATGAAGTCGGTCGGGCGCAGTTTAAACACCTGGCGCGCGCGCAGATTGTCGGCATGAATGTGGGAACGCTGAAAATTCTGTTCCACCGGGAGACGAAAGAGATTCTGGGGATTCACTGCTTTGGCGAACGCGCGGCGGAGATTATTCACATCGGCCAGGCAATCATGGAGCAAAAAGGCGGCGGTAACACTATCGAGTACTTTGTTAACACCACCTTTAACTACCCGACCATGGCCGAAGCCTATCGGGTAGCAGCGCTTAATGGCTTAAACCGCCTTTGGTAACGCTTTCTCGTCGAAGTGACCTTCCATCGCTCCACGGATAGCCTCTGCCAGTTGCTCATAGCGACTGCGCAGGGGTGATCCCGGACGATAAACAAGGCCCACGGTGCGGCGAGGTTCTGGCTTAATGCATGGCAGGTAGACAACGCCATCGCGGCGACGCTCCTTCGGCACAGCCAGCGCCGGTAACAGCGTAATGCCGCTGCCTGCCGCCACCATATTACGCAGCGTTTCGAGGCTGGTTGCCCGGAAATGCGTATCTTCATCAGCGCCCGCTTCAAAACAGAAGCCCAGCGCCTGGTCACGCAGACAGTGACCATCTTCCAGCATCAGCAGCTTCTCACCCGCCAGATCGGACATCGGCACGCGATCGCGCTCGGCCCATGGGTGATCTTCATAGATCGCCAGCATCATGGGCTCATCAAACAGAGGCACTTCGATAAACGCCTCGCTCTCTTTCACCAGCGCCAGAATGGCGCAATCCAGCTTACCGCTATCGAGCTGTGCCAGCAGTTGATGCGTTTGCGCTTCATGCAGGTACATTTCGAGTTTTGGGAAAGTTTGGTGAAGCATTGGGATAATGTGCGGTAGCAGGTACGGGCCGACCGTCGGAATCAAACCGATATGCAGCGGACCAGACATGGTCTCTCCCTGCTGGCTTGCCATTTCCTTGAGCACTTTGACCTCACGCAGCACCGTGCGCGCCTGATCCACCAGCAGCAAACCTGCCTGGGTAAAAAGCACTTTACGGCTGGTGCGCTCCAGCAACATCACGCCCAGCTCATCTTCCAGCTTGCGGATTTGCCCACTCAGCGTTGGCTGACTGACGTGGCACGAGTCTGCCGCCCGACGGAAATGCCGGTGTTCGGCTAACGCGACCAGGTATTCAAGATCACGAATATTCATTATTCATCCTCCATTGCCACGATAGCTCGCGGCGATAGATAGAATAGCAATGAACGATTATCCCTATCAAGCTTTCTGTTCAATAATGCAACACAGAAACGGAGCGGTACCTCCTTAACCCTTGAAGCCACCGTGATGTTTCGCAGAGTTTCTCTCAAACTCGAAATAACTAAAGCCAACGTGAACTTTTGCGGACCCTCAGGTCCGCTTTTTTTTTGTACGAATACCCCTCACCCTAGCCCTCTCCCGGAGGGGGAGGGAACCGATCGAGCGAAACGTTACACGGACTAGCCCCTCTCCCGGTGGGAGAGGGGTTGGGGTGAGGGATGAGGGGAAAAATCGTTAAATCAAACGCTGTTTCGCATCGCTAATCGCCTGCGCCACCTGCTTCGGTGACACACCGCCTTTCGCCGCACGTTTATCCAGGCACGATTGCAGCGACAGAATCGGATACACGTCATCACCGATAACACTGCTGAATTTTTGCAGATCGGCCAGCGCCAGCGCTTCCAGCGGTTTGCCTTGTTTGATCGCTTCAACCACCGCTTCGCCCACAATGTGGTGTGCTTCGCGGAACGGAACGCCTTTAGCGACCAGATAATCCGCAAGTTCGGTGGCATTGGCGTAACCCTGCTGCGCTGCTTCCTGGCAACGCGGACGTTTCACCTGAATACCGTCCAGCACCAGCGCCGCCATATGCAGGCAATCCAGCCAGGTGTCGAGCGCATCAAACAGACCCTCTTTGTCTTCCTGCATATCTTTGTTATATGCCAGCGGCAGACCTTTCAGCGTCATCATCATGCCGGTCAGCGCGCCCTGCACACGGCCACATTTACCGCGAATCAGCTCCAGCGCATCCGGGTTTTTCTTCTGCGGCATCAGGGAAGAACCTGAGGTCACGCGGTCAGACAACTCGACGAAATTCGCTTCACCGGAGTTAAAGAAGATCAGGTCTTCTGCAAAGCGCGACAAGTGCACCATGCCGATAGACGCATTGGACAACAGTTCCAGCACGTGGTCGCGGTCAGAAACGCTGTCCAGGCTGTTGCGGGTGGCAGAGGCAAAACCCAGCCAGCCAGCCAGTTGTTCACGGTCAATTTCGTAGGCCGTCCCCGCCAGCGCACCGCTACCCAGCGGGCTAACGTCGAGGCGTTTTACCGCATCCTGCAGGCGGCTTTCATCACGCGCCAGCATCTCAACATAGGCCAGACACCAGTGAGCAAAAGTCACCGGCTGCGCACGTTGCAGGTGGGTGTAACCCGGCATTACTGCATCCTGATTCTGCTGCGCGGTTTCCACCAGCGCGCTCTGCAACTGGCGGTTAGCCGACAGCAGTTCCGAAACGGTATCTTTGCACCACAGTTTCAGGTCGGTTGCCACCTGGTCGTTACGGCTGCGCCCGGTATGCAGTTTTTTGCCCAACTGGCCGACTTTGTCGATAAGCTTGCCTTCCACCCAGCTATGAATGTCTTCGGCATCGCTTTGCAAAATTTGCTGCGGGTTTGCACGAACCTCTTCCAGCAGCACGTTCAGCGCCTCTTCCAGCTGCAACTGCTCTTCAGCCGTCAGCACGCCGACCGTGACCAGCGCTTTAGACCAGGCGACAGAGCCAGTGATATCCTGTTCCGCCAGGCGATAGTCGAAGCGCAACGAGTCGTTGAACTGTTTGAACCGTTGATCCGCTGCCTGAGTAAAACGCCCGCCCCAAAGTGCCATAACTCGTTTCCTTAAAATTCGTTTAATGTTGCCTGAAAGCTACCCTCATGCACCTATCGGTCCCCTCTCCCTGTGGGAGAGGGTTAGGGTGAGGGAAAATATTAAGCCAGAATCCGCGTACCAATCGGCGTGCCGTTAAACAGCGCCGGCAATTGCTCCGCATGACGCCATGAAGCGATATCCACCGGGCGACCCAGCGTACGCGCGGCATCCAGCGCCGCATTCACTTTCACAATCATGCCATCGGTAATAATACCCTGCTCGATCAGTTGCTCTGCTTTTTCCGCCGTCATCTCGGCGATACGCTGGCCTTTACCATCGAGAATGCCGCTAACGTCAGAAAGCAGAATAAGATCCGCGCCCAGCGTCGCCGCCAGCGCCGTCGCCGCCTGATCCGCATTGACGTTCATCAGTTCGCCTTCGGCCGTCACGCCAATTGAGCTGACAACTGGCAGGAAGCCGCCGTCCAGCAGCAGGTTAATGAGTTTTGGCGAACCCGGCATCGCCAGGCCGACATGGCCCAGTTCTTCATCGAGTTTCGTCACCTTGACGCTATCGCCGTCGCCCAGGAACAGGCCCACAGAGGCGATATCATGTTTCTTTGCCCATGACAGCAGCGTTTTGTTGGCCGTACCCGCCAGCGCGCCGGTGATGATGTCTATCTGGTCAGCAGGCGTCACACGCAGGCCATTTTTCTTTTTCACCGGCAAATTAAGCTGTTTCATCAGCTCATCCACCACGCAACCACCGCCGTGCACAATCACTAACGGGCGCTGATGTGACTCACGATAATTCACCAGTGCGGTAAACAGACGCTCCAGCGCCTCTTCGCTATCCAGCAACACGCCGCCTAATTTGATAATTAATGGATTCATCGTCATCACACCTTAAAGAAGAGACTGCGTTTCGGCGAAGCCGAAACGGATATTGGCACACTGAATGGCTTGCGCCGCGGCGCCTTTTAAGAGGTTATCTTCCGCGGCCACCACAATCAGGTGCTGGTCCTGCACGGCAAAACCGATATCGCAGAACGGTAAACCGACCACGTTTTTCAGTGCCGGAACACCTTTGTCATAGAGACGCACCAGCGGTTTATGGGCATACGCCTGCTGGAAGGTCGCCGCCACCTGGTCTGCATTCACGCCCGGTTTCAGGCGGCAGGTGATGGTTTCGAGGATGCCGCGTTTAAAATTACCCAGGTGCGGGGTAAAAATCACCTGCGCCCCCAAGTGGGTTGAAATCTCCGGATGATGGCGGTGGTTAAACACGCCATACGGTTGCAGGCTCACTTCGCAGAAACTGTTGGAAAGCGCCGCTTTACGCCCGGCGCCGCTCACGCCGCTGGTAGCGTCGATCACTGGCCACTGGGTGAGATCCAGCAGATCGGCATCAATCAGCGGTTTAAGCGAGAGCTGCGCCGCCGTCGGGTAGCAACCCGGCACGGCAATCAGGTTGGTCTCTTTCAGCGCGTCGCCGCACCACTCGGCGAGGCCATATACCGCCTGCTCAAGTAATTCAGGATGCTGATGGGTGAAGCCGTAATATTTTTCGTAGAAGGGCGCGTTATTGACGCGAAACGCCCCGGAAAGGTCAAATACCACGCAACCGGCGGCCAGAAACTGCGGCGCCAGATCGTGGCTGACTTCGTGCGCAGTGGCGAGGAAAACCACATCCACACCGGCGCTGAATTCACTGATATCCGACATCGGCTGCAACGGCAAATCCACAATGCCCTTCAGCTGCGGATGCAGGTCAGAGATTAACTTTCCTGCATCATTGCTTTGCGCTGAGACCGTCAAAGCGGTTATGTTCATATGCGGATGGCGATTTACATAGGTCACAAGCTCTGCGCCAGCATAGCCACTGGCACCTACAATCAGCGTATTCAACATCGGGGCTGTTCACCTTCTTACGTCATATGCCTGGGAAGAATGCTTATCTTCCTCACCCTGTTGAGCGACTTTTGCCTTTCACCCTACGGTTTAAGGGTTTTCTTACGCTCAACGATATTGTGTTTTTATTCACAAATATTGCATGAATATTGATACTATCACGACCTGAGGTGTGTCAACAATGAAAAACAATTTACCGCCATTTATCGAGATTTACCGTGCATTGATCGCCACACCTTCCATCAGCGCAACCGAAGAAGCGCTTGATCAAAGTAATGCGTCTTTAATCACTCTGCTCGGCGATTGGTTTGCTTCGTTAGGCTTTAACGTTGAGATCCAGCCGGTGCCCGGCACGCGCAATAAATTCAATATGCTGGCCAGCACCGGAAACGGTGCAGGTGGCCTGCTGCTTGCTGGTCACACCGATACCGTCCCGTTTGACGATGGCCGCTGGACGCGCGATCCCTTTACCCTGACAGAGCATGAAAACAAGCTTTACGGTCTGGGTACCGCCGACATGAAAGGCTTCTTCGCCTTTATTCTCGATGCCCTGCGCGATGTGGACGTGACAACGCTGAAAAAGCCGCTCTACATTCTGGCGACCGCCGATGAGGAAACCAGCATGGCAGGCGCGCGCTACTTTGCCGAAACCACCGCCCTGCGTCCGGACTGCGCCATCATCGGTGAGCCAACGTCATTGCAGCCTGTACGTGCGCACAAAGGCCACATCTCCAGCGCCATTCGCGTGATGGGGCAATCGGGCCACTCCAGCGACCCGGCGCGCGGCGTCAACGCGATTGAAATTATGCACGACGCGATTGGCCGCGTAATGCAACTGCGCGACGAACTGAAAGAGCGCTATCACTACGAGGCGTTCACCGTGCCTTACCCGACCCTCAACCTCGGCGCCATTCACGGTGGCGATGCCTCAAACCGCATCTGCGCCTGCTGCGAACTGCATATGGACATTCGCCCACTGCCGGGTATGACGCTAAACGATCTCAACGGTTTGCTGGATGAAGCGCTGGAACCGGTAAGCGCCCAGTGGCCTGGCCGGTTGACCGTCTCCGAACTGCACCCGCCAATCCCGGGCTACGAATGCCCGCCTGACCACCAGTTGGTTCAGGTGGTGGAAAAACTGCTCGGTGCGCAAACCGAGGTGGTGAACTACTGCACCGAAGCGCCGTTCATTCAGACCCTGTGCCCAACGCTGGTACTCGGACCGGGCTCTATCAACCAGGCCCACCAACCGGATGAATATCTGGAAACGCGGTTTATTAAGCCGACGCGTGAATTGATTACCCAGGTTGTGCATCACTTCTGCTGGCATTGATATGTCCCCCCTCACCCAAACCCTCTCCCTCAAGGGAGAGGGGACTGTCCGTGCGGTCTGCTTTTCTCCCTCTCCCTGTGGGAGAGGGCCGGGGTGAGGGCATCCGCGCGCACATTTTCATAAGCATTACTTATCTGACACGATGCGAATTAAATTTCGTAAATTGCCGCTATTTACTCGATTGCTGAAGCGATTTCGCAGCAATTGACGTGGGGGTTTTTACGTGGCTTTATAAAGGAGGTTGCTTATCCTGGCTTTGCGTTCCGAAGCCTGGGGTATAACAAAATAAAATGAGATGGGGTGTCTGGGTTAACATGAACGAACAATATTCCGCGTTGCGTAGTAATGTCAGTATGCTCGGTAAAGTGCTAGGCGATACCATCAAGGATGCGCTTGGTGAGAACATTCTTGACCGTGTAGAAACTATCCGTAAGTTGTCGAAATCCTCCCGCGCTGGCAATGAAGCCAACCGTCAGGAACTGCTGACAACGCTGCAAAACCTCTCCAATGATGAACTGCTGCCGGTGGCGCGTGCCTTCAGCCAGTTTCTGAACCTGGCGAATACCGCCGAGCAGTATCACAGCATCTCGCCAAAAGGCGAAGCCGCGAGCAACCCGGAAGTGATTGCGCGTACGCTGCGTAAACTCAAAGACCAACCCAATCTCACCGAAGCCACCATTAAACAAGCCGTCGAATCGCTGTCGCTGGAGCTGGTTCTGACCGCGCACCCGACCGAAATCACGCGCCGCACGCTCATCCACAAAATGGGCGAAATTAACGGCTGCCTGAAGCAGCTGGATAACAAAGACATCGCCGATTATGAACGCCACCAGCTGATGCGCCGCCTGCGCCAGTTGATTGCGCAGTCCTGGCATACGGATGAAATTCGTAAGCACCGTCCAAGCCCGGTGGATGAAGCCAAATGGGGCTTCGCCGTAGTGGAAAACAGCCTCTGGGAAGGTGTGCCCAATTATCTCCGCGAGCTTAATGAACAGCTTGAAGAGAACCTGAACTACCGCCTGCCGGTCGATTTCGTCCCCGTTCGCTTTACCTCCTGGATGGGCGGCGACCGTGACGGCAACCCGAACGTTACCGCTGAAATCACGCGTCACGTCCTACTGCTAAGCCGCTGGAAAGCGACCGATCTGTTCCTGAAAGATATTCAGTTGCTGATCTCCGAACTCTCGATGGTGGAATGCACCGACGAACTGCGCGCCCTGGTGGGCGAAGAAGGCGCTCAGGAACCGTACCGTTATCTGCTGAAAAACATTCGCAGCCAGTTAATGGCGACCCAGGCCTGGCTGGAAGCGCGGCTGAAAGGCCAACGTCTGCCGAAACCGGCGGGTTTAATCAGCCAGAACGAACAGCTGTGGGACCCGCTTTACGCCTGCTATAAATCATTGCAGGCCTGCGGAATGGGCATTATCGCCAACGGCGAACTGCTCGACACCCTGCGCCGCGTGAAGTGCTTTGGCGTGCCGCTGGTGCGTATTGATGTTCGCCAGGAGAGCACTCGCCACACTGAAGCGCTGGGCGAACTGACCCGCTACCTGGGCATCGGCGACTACGAAAGCTGGTCCGAAGCCGACAAACAGGCGTTCCTGATCCGTGAACTGAATTCCAAGCGCCCGCTGCTGCCGCGTAGCTGGGAGCCAAGCAACGAAACGCGCGAAGTCCTCAATACCTGTAAAGCGATTGTCGATGCGCCGGTTGGCTCCGTTGCCGCCTATGTCATTTCGATGGCGAAGACACCTTCTGACGTGCTGGCTGTACACCTTCTGCTGAAAGAAGCCGGTATTACGTTTGCCCTGCCGGTTGCGCCGCTGTTCGAAACGCTTGATGACCTGAACAACTCGAACGATGTCATGACGCAATTACTGAATATCGACTGGTATCGCGGCTTTATTCAGGGCAAACAGATGGTGATGATTGGCTATTCCGACTCCGCGAAAGATGCGGGCGTGATGGCCGCTTCCTGGGCGCAGTACCAGGCACAGGACGCGCTGATCAAAACCTGCGAAAAAGCCGGTATCGAACTGACTCTGTTCCACGGTCGCGGCGGCTCCATTGGCCGTGGCGGCGCGCCAGCCCATGCGGCACTGCTCTCACAACCGCCAGGAAGCCTGAAAGGCGGCCTGCGCGTGACCGAACAGGGCGAGATGATCCGCTTCAAATACGGTCTGCCGGAAGTCACCGTCAGCAGCCTGTCGCTCTACACCAGCGCGATTCTGGAAGCGAACCTGTTACCGCCGCCGGAACCGAAAGACGAGTGGCGCGGCATCATGGACGAGCTGTCCGATATCTCCTGCGAGATGTATCGCGGCTATGTGCGTGAAAACAAAGATTTCGTGCCTTACTTCCGTTCCGCGACGCCGGAACAGGAGCTGGGCAAACTGCCGCTCGGTTCGCGCCCGGCAAAACGTCGCCCAACCGGCGGCGTGGAATCCCTGCGCGCCATTCCGTGGATCTTCGCCTGGACGCAGAACCGTCTGATGCTGCCAGCCTGGCTGGGCGCGGGTGCGGCGCTGCAAAAAGTGGTGGAAGATGGCAAACAGAGCCAGCTTGAAGCCATGTGTCGCGACTGGCCGTTCTTCTCCACGCGTCTGGGAATGCTGGAAATGGTGTTCGCAAAAGCGGACCTGTGGCTCGCGGAATATTACGATCAGCGTCTGGTGAAAAAAGAGCTGTGGGGCTTGGGTGAAGAGCTACGCAATCTGCTGGAAGCGGACATCAAAGTGGTGCTGGCAATTGCCAACGACGCGCATCTGATGGCCGACCTGCCATGGATTGCCGAGTCTATTCAGTTGCGTAACATCTATACCGACCCGCTGAACGTGCTTCAGGCTGAACTGCTGCATCGCTCTCGTCTGTCGGAAGAAGAAGGCAAAGAGCCGGATCCTAACGTGGAGCAGGCGCTGATGGTCACCATCGCAGGCGTTGCGGCAGGCATGCGTAACACCGGCTAATCAATCTAAGTTAAGTCTCAATGAAATAAGTGCGCTGGCTCACGCCGAAATAAGCGCACTTATTTTTTTTGATTTCGCCGCAAAACCTTTTCATATTCGCTCTGTCTATCAATGTGCTCGACGTGACTTTTTACTGCCGCAACAATAACTGCTGGAGTGACCTTAAGGTTCACTTAATAAAAAATTGTTACGGTTGGCACCACGAATTCTGACAGGCTTAATTTATGCTCTCCACTACTACCCCGGCTGAAACTAAGTTTAGCTGGAAGGCCCTTGGTTGGGCGCTGCTCTACTTTTGGTTTTTCTCTACCCTGCTGCAGGCCATTATTCTTTTAACGGGCTATAGCGGTACGAACGGATTTCGTGACTCTCTCTTATTCAGCTCGTTGTGGCTGATTCCCATTTTTCTGTTCCCGAGTAAAACGCGCATCATCGCTGCCATTATTGGGATAGTGCTGTGGGCCGCCTCGCTGGCGACGCTGTGCTATTTCGTGATCTACGGGCAGGAATTCTCACAAAGCGTGCTGTTCATTATGTTCGAATCGAACGCCAATGAAGCCAGCGAATACCTGAGTCAGTATTTCAGCCTGAAGATTGTTCTAACGACGGTGGCGTATACCGCGGTGGCGATTTTCCTGTGGTCCAGACTGAAGCCTGTCTATATCCCGCACCTGGGCCGCTGGCTGGTTTCTTTTGCGCTGCTGTATGGATTAATTCTTAATCCTATTGTGGCGGGAAGCGTTGTTGGTGATAAACCGCTGGAAAAAACGCTGAACGGTATGGCCTCCCGTATGGAGCCCGCCGCGCCCTGGCAGTTTATTACTGGCTACTACCAATATCGCCAGCAATTAACCAGCCTGAACAAACTGTTAAACGCTAACAATGCATTACCGCCACTGGCGAATTTAAAAGACAGCTCCGGTAATGCACCGCGTACGCTGGTGCTGGTGATTGGGGAATCGACCCAACGTGGCCGTATGAGTCTGTATGGCTACCCGCGTGAAACCACGCCGGAACTGGATGCCCTGCATAAGAACGATAAGAACCTGACCGTCTTCAACGACGTCGTCACGTCTCGCCCTTATACCATCGAAATCCTGCAACAGGCGCTGACCTTTGCGAACGAAAAAAATCCGGACCTCTATCTGACCAAACCATCATTGATGAACATGATGAAACAGGCCGGGTATAAAACGTTCTGGATAACTAATCAGCAGACGATGACCGAACGTAACACCATGCTGACGGTGTTCTCGAAGCAAACGGACAAACAGTTCTATATGAACCAGCAGCGTACGCAGAGCGCGCGCGAGTACGACACCAACGTGCTGGACCCCTTCAAAGAAGTGATGGCTGACCCGGCGCCGAAGAAATTGATAATCGTTCACCTGCTGGGTACGCATATCAAGTATGAGTATCGCTACCCGGAGAAATGGGGCAAGTTTGACGGCAAAACCGACAATCTGCCTGCCGGGTTATCGCAGGAACAGCAGGACGAATACAACGCCTACGATAACGCGAACCTGTACAACGACCACGTTGTCGCCAGCCTGATCAAAGAGTACAAAGCCACGGACCCGAACGGATTCCTGCTCTACTTCTCCGATCACGGTGAAGAGGTTTACGACACGCCGCCGCATAACATTCAGGGGCGCAACGAACTGGCGCCAACGCGCCACATGTATACCGTACCGTTTATGCTGTGGACGTCAGATAAATGGCAGGCTGCACATCCGCGCGATTTCTCGCAGGACGTAAACCGTAAGTACAGCAGTTCGGAGCTGATCCATACCTGGTCCGATTTAGCGGGGCTGAGTTATGACGGTTATGATGCGACGCGTTCCATCACCAGCCCGCAGTTCACACCAATGACGCGCTGGATTGGCAACCCGTACAAGAAAAACGGCTTAAAGGATTACGATTCTCTGCCTTACGGGGAACTCCAGGGTAATCAGTGAGAATTGCCTGATGCGCTCCGCTTATCAGGCCTACAGGTTTTCTGCAATTTATTGAATGTAGGCCGGATAAGGCGTTTACGCCGCATCCGGCAAAACAAAGCGCACGTTGTCTGCAATCTTTGAGGCCACTTCATTCAGGAGTGGCCTTTTTTTACGCATCCCGTTAATGTGGCGAGCAATGCAACAGAGAAGGGATCGCTATGCATCACGACATCACGCAACTGCTCACCCGGCTAATCAATACGCCGTCTGAACTGCAAAACATTCACTTTGCCAGCGCCACCAGCCCGGCACCTGAACTGGCGTATCAGGTCGATTTCCCGCGTCTGGAAATCGTGCTGGAAGGTGAGTTTACCGATGCCGGCGCAGTCGCGCGCATGCAGCGTCATGATGTCCTGTTTGTACCCGCAGGCGGATGGAACTTCCCGCAATGGCAATCGCCGGTGACCACCCTCAGCATTCTGTTTGGCAAGCAGCAGCTCGGCTTTAGCCTGGTGCACTGGGACGGCAGCCATTCACACAGTCTCAATCGCCAGCACGTTGCCCGGCGGGGGCCGCGTATCGGTTCTTTTCTGCTGCAAACACTGCATGAAATGCAGATGCAGCCTCAGGAACAACACACCGCACGGTTGATTGTCGCCAGCCTGTTAAGCCACTGCTGTGACCTGCTGGGCAGTCAGATTCAAACGGCTTCGCGCAGTCAGGCGCTTTTCGACGCCATTCGCGACTATATCGACGAACATTACGCCTCGCCGCTCACCCGTGAATCCGTCGCGCAGGCGTTTTATATCTCGCCCAACTATCTCTCACACCTGTTCCAGAAAATCGGTGCGGTGGGATTTAACGAATATCTGAATCATACTCGGCTGGAACACGCCAGAATGCTGCTGAAGGGTTACGACTTGAAGGTGAAAGAGATTGCGCACGCCTGCGGCTTTGTCGACAGTAACTACTTCTGCCGCTTGTTTCGCAAAAATACCGAACGCTCGCCGTCAGAATACCGTCGCCAGTACCACAGCCAGCTTACGGAAAAGAACACTACTCCAGAATAATATGCGTGTGCTGCGGTGCGGAGAGCAGTTTACGCACTGCGCTCATCACTTTCTGCGGCTCACGCAGAAACGCGGAAATACCCGACTGCACATAACGACAGTTGATAAAACGTTCTGCGCCACTCAGTTCGATATCGGTGATCAACAGCACCGCGTCAGCGCGCTGAACATCCTCAAGGGTAAGCGCATTTTCAATCCCCAGCGCGCCCTGGGTTTCAATCTTGATGCTCCATTTTTCCTGCTGGCACAGTTTTTCCAGACGCTCAGCGGCCATATAGGTATGCGCCACGCCGCTCACGCAGGCGGTGACTGCGACTAATCGTCTAACGGGGGATACCGTCATCGTCTTCTCCTGCTTCTGGTTTCATACATGCTGGCGAGTCTCCCCGCCAGCCTGATATTCGCGCTTACGCCATTTGTGCGAGATGCGCTTCAATTTTAGCCATAATCGCGTCGGCGCGTTTTACGGCATCGCTGATATTAACCCGCACGATGGTTTTACCCGCAAAACGCTCTTCAAACTTGATGCCGATATCTTTGGTCAGAATCACGATATCCGCAGCAGCAACGTCGCTTGCCGTCAGTTCATTTTCGAGGCCAATGGACCCCTGCGTTTCAACCTTCACGTCCCAGCCTTTGGCTTTCGCCGCGCTTTCCAGCGCTTCCGCCGCCATATAAGTATGTGCGACGCCAGACGGACAAGCGGTTACCGCGATAATCATGGTCATAATATTTACCTCTTCAATCAGTTAATTTCGAAATCCAGATCCAGGTCGTCTTCTTTCTCCGCGACCGGTTTTGCATTCTTCCGCGCCAGGCTTTTCAGGAGATTCACGCACACTGCCGTCACGACCGCGCCAACGGCAATCGCCACGATGTAGCCGAGCTTGCCTTCCACCACCGGCAGAACAATCAGCCCGCCCCACCCGGCGTAGCACTGTGCACCCATCAGCGCTGCCGTCACCGCGCCGCAAACGGAGCCGATCATAATGGACGGGATCACACGCAGCGGGTCAGCGGCCGCAAAGGGAATCGCCCCTTCCGTCACGCCCACGCAGCCCATCACCAGCGCCGCTTTGCCTGCTTCGCGCTCTTCGCTGCTGTAGTTCTTACGATTAATCAGCGTCGCGAGGCCCAGCCCCAGAGGCGGTACGCATATCCCGACGGCAGCAATCGCCACCACCGTATACACCCCCTGCGAGACGCAGATCAGCATGAACGCATAGGCCACCTTGTTCACCGGGCCGCCCATATCAAACGCCAGCATCAGGCCCATGATTACCGCCAGCACCACAATGCTGCCCTGCTGCATGCCTTGTAACCAGTGCGTCAGGCCCACCGTGAGCGCGCCGACCGGCTCGCCTAGCCCCCACATCATTACGCCTGCGGTGATCAGGGTGCCAATAATCGGGATCACGAAGATCGGCATCACCGAGCGCAGCACTTTATGCACCGGGATCTTTTTCAGGTAATAGACCACAATCCCGCCGATAATCCCGGCGATTAACGCGCCGAAGAAGCCTGCGCCAAAGCTGTTCCCCACCCACGCGCCAATTGCACAGGGTGCCAGCGCTGAACGTTCGGCGATGGAGTAACCGATGTATGCCGCCAGAAAAGGCACCATCAACGTCAGGCCGGCCACGCCAATATCAAACAGCTTTTTAAGATTTGGATCGGTGGCGGCATCCGGCACCGCGCCCTTGCCGTATAACATGACGGAAACCGCCAGCAGGATCCCACCCGCCACAACAAACGGGATCATGTGCGACACACCGGTCATTAAATGCTGACGGGTGTTTTTTAAAATCTGCACCAACTCTTTCATCAGTTGCTCCCGGGCATTTCGTGCCCATATCCATAACGAGGTTGTGGAAACGATAGGCAATTGACGAAGTGACAGACAGTGGATAAAAGGGGCATTTACTGGATATTTGTGATCGCATCAGAAAAATGCGATCGGTCTCAAAAGTTCGCGACTCGTTGCTATCGCCCACCAGCCGGGAACATGTGAGGAATCTCTCACTTTTAGGCGGATATTACATTTATCCAGTTTTTGACAGATTTGTCAGATAGCGGGCCCGCGCTCAACCCTCCATCCTGTTCCCCATATCGAATGATTTGGGAGATAAAGTGATGGCTCAGGTTGTAGAGTTTGTCTGTGAATTACCTAATGGCGTCCATGCACGCCCCGCCAGCCACGTTGAAACGCAGTGCAATACATTCACCAGCACCATTGAATGGCATAACCTGCGAACCGACCGCAAAGGCAACGCCAAAAGCGCGTTGGCGCTGATCGGCACCGATACCCTGGTGAACGATGCCTGCCAATTGCTGATTTCCGGCGAGGATGAACAGGCCGCCTGGCAGCATCTCTCCCGCTGGATCCGTGAAGAATTTCCCCTGTGCGATGCGCCGCTGGCGCAAGCTGCTACGGTTGAACAAGCACCACTGCCGGAATCGCTCACCCATCTCAATCCAACGCTGTTTCGCGCGCAGCCCGTGTGTAGCGGTAGCGCAGGCGGCGTTTTAACGCGTCTTGCCTCGCTTGATTTAAACCGTCTGGGCGATTTGCCTGCCTCGCGCAGCGTGGAAGAGGAGCAGCAGGCGCTGGATAGCGGCCTGGCGCGGCTGACAAAAATGCTGGAACTGCATCTGCTGGACAGCGACACCACCGCCAGCGCGATTCTGGAAGCTCATCGTTCGCTCGTCACCGACACCTCTCTGCGCCAGCATGTTCTGGTTGGTGTAAACGATGGCCTGAGCTGTGCCGACGCGATTGTTCGCAGCGCCAACCATTTCTGCGATGAATTTGCCCGCTCCAGCAGCAGCTATTTACAGGAACGCGCGCTGGACGTGCGCGACGTCGGCTATCAACTGTTACAGCAAATTTATGGTGAACAGCGTTTCCCGGCACCGGGTAAGCTCACGCAGCCGACCATCTGTATGGCGGAAGAACTCACCCCAAGCCAGTTCCTCGAGCTGGATAAAACGCTGCTTAAAGGTCTGCTGCTGCAAAGCGGCGGCATTACCTCACACACGGTGATTCTGGCGCGTTCTTTTAATATCCCAACGCTGGTCGGCGTAGATATTGACGCACTCAACACCTGGCAGGGGCAGCAAATCTGTCTGGATGGCAATGCCGGGGCGATTATCGTTGCGCCGAATGAAGCGGTCTCCCGCTACTATCGCCAGGAAGAGTGGGTACAGGAACAACTGCGCCAGCAACAGAGCGTCTGGTTGAACCAGGAAGCGCGTACCGCCGATGGCTTACGCATTGAAGTCGCCGCTAACATCGCCCATTCGGTAGAAGCACAGGCCGCCTTCGGCAACGGTGCGGAAGGCGTCGGTCTGTTCCGTACCGAAATGCTCTATATGGATCGTGCCTGCGCGCCGGGCGAAGACGAGCTGTATAACATTTTCTGCCAGGCGCTGGGTTCCGCCAATGGCCGTAGCATTATCGTGCGCACCATGGATATTGGCGGCGATAAGCCGGTGGATTACCTCAATATTCCGGCAGAAAATAACCCGTTCCTCGGCTATCGCGCGGTGCGTATTTATGAAGAGTATGCGGCGCTGTTCACCACCCAGTTGCGTTCGATCCTGCGCGCCTCAGCGCACGGCAAGCTGAAAATCATGATCCCGATGATCTCCTCGATGGAAGAGATCTTATGGGTCAAAGAGAAGCTCGCCGAAGCCAAACAACAACTGCGCAATGAACACATTCCATTCGATGAGCGTATTCCGCTCGGCATTATGCTGGAAGTGCCGTCGGTGATGTTCATCATCGATCAGTGCTGCGAAGAGATCGACTTCTTCAGCATCGGCAGCAACGATTTAACCCAGTATCTGCTGGCGGTCGACCGCGATAACGCCAAAGTCACCCGCCACTACAACAACCTGAACCCGGCGTTCCTGCGCGCACTCGATTACGCGGTGCAGGCGGTACATCGCCAGGGTAAATGGATTGGCCTGTGTGGTGAACTGGGCGCGAAAGGGTCTGTTCTACCGCTGCTGGTTGGCCTGGGGCTGGATGAACTGAGCATGAGCGCGCCGTCGATTCCGGCAACCAAAGCACGTCTGGCACAGCTTGACAGCCGCGCCTGCCGTCAGTTGCTCAATCAGGCAATGGCCTGCCGCACCTCGCTGGAAGTGGAGCATCTGCTGGCGCAATTCCGCATGAGCCAGCAGGACGCACCGCTGATCGCCACTTCCTGTATCTCACTGGATAACGACTGGCAGAGCAAAGAAGAAGTGATCAAGGGCATGACCGACAACCTGCTGCTGGCCGGGCGCTGCCGTTACCCGCGCAAGCTGGAAGCCGACCTCTGGGCGCGTGAAGCGGTGTTCTCGACCGGGCTGGGTTTCAGCTTCGCCATTCCACACAGCAAATCAGAACATATTGAGCAATCGACCATTAGCGTCGCACGCCTGAACGCGCCGGTACGCTGGGGCGACGACGAAGCGCAGTTCATCATTATGCTGACGCTCAACAAACACGCCGCGGGCGACCAGCACATGCGGATTTTCTCCCGCCTGGCGCGCCGCATTATGCATGAAGAATTCCGTAACGCGCTGGTGAACGCGGCATCTGCCGACGCCATCGCCAGCCTGCTGCAACACGAACTGGAACTGTAAGAGGACGAATCATGGAACTGTATCTGGATACTGCCAACGTGGCAGAAGTTGAACGTCTGGCGCGTATTTTCCCGCTGGCGGGTGTCACCACTAACCCGAGTATCGTCGCCGCCAGCAAGGAATCCATCTGGGACGTGCTGCCGCGTTTGCAAAAAGCGATTGGGCCGGAAGGCATTCTGTTTGCCCAGACCATGAGTCGTGATGCTGCGGGCATGGTGGCGGAAGCGAAACGCCTGAGCAACGCCGTTCCCGGCATTGTGGTAAAAATCCCCGTCACCGCGGAAGGTCTCGCGGCGATCAAATTGCTGAAAAAAGAGGATATTCCAACACTCGGCACCGCTGTCTACAGCGCCTCGCAGGGGTTACTGGCGGCGCTGGCTGGCGCCAAATATGTCGCGCCATATGTTAACCGCGTTGATGCCCAGGGCGGCGACGGCATCCGTATGGTACAGGAACTTCAGACACTGCTTGAGTTGCATGCCCCGGGAAGCAAAGTACTGGCCGCCAGTTTTAAAACACCGCGCCAGGCGCTGGATTGCTTACTGGCCGGGTGCGAGGCAATCACACTTCCTTTAGACGTAGCGCAACAAATAATCACTACCCCTGCGGTAGAGTCAGCCATAGAGAAGTTTGAGCAGGACTGGCATAACGCATTTGGTCATATCAACCTTTGAGGGAAATAAAGTATGGATCGCATTATTCAATCACCGGGTAAATACATCCAGGGTGCTGATGTCATCACCCGTCTGGGCGACTACCTGAAACCGATGGCAGAGCGCTGGCTGGTTGTCGGTGACAAATTTGTCTTAGGCTTCGCCCAGGCCGCGCTGGAAAAAAGCTTCCGCGATGCAGGTCTGGCGCTGGAAATCGCCCCGTTCGGCGGCGAATGTTCACAAAACGAAATCGATCGTCTGCGCGGCGTGGCTGAAAAAGCACAATGCGGCGCTGTACTGGGCATCGGCGGCGGCAAAACGCTCGACACCGCCAAAGCCCTGGCACATTTCATGGACGTTCCCGTTGCTATCGCGCCGACCATCGCGTCTACCGATGCGCCATGCAGCGCGCTGTCTGTCATCTACACCGATGACGGTGAATTCGACCGTTACCTGATGCTGCCGCACAACCCGAACATGGTCATTGTCGACACCAAAATTGTCGCGGGTGCCCCGGCTCGTCTGCTGGCCGCCGGTATCGGCGACGCGCTGGCGACCTGGTTTGAAGCGCGCGCCTGTTCACGCAGCGGCGCCACCACCATGGCGGGTGGAAAATGCACTCAGGCCGCGCTGGCGCTGGCTGAACTGTGCTACAACGTGCTGATTGAAGAAGGCGAGAAAGCGATGCTGGCGGCAGAGCAACACGTCGTCACCCCGGCGCTGGAGCGCGTGATCGAAGCTAACACCTACCTGAGCGGCGTCGGTTTTGAAAGCGGTGGCCTGGCGGCTGCACACGCCATCCATAATGGTCTGACCGCGATTCCGGATGCGCACCATTACTATCACGGTGAGAAAGTGGCGTTCGGTACGCTGACGCAACTGGTCTTCGAGAACGCGCCGGTAGAAGAGATTGAAACCGTCGCCGCCCTGTGCCACTCCGTCGGCCTGCCGATTACCCTCGCGCAACTGGATATCAAAGAGGATATCCCGGCGAAAATGCGCAAAGTAGCTGAAGCGTCCTGTGCGGAAGGCGAAACTATCCACAATATGCCTGGCGGCGCCGATCCGGACCGCGTTTACGCGGCGCTGCTGGTTGCCGACCAGTACGGTCAGCGTTTTCTGCATGAGTGGGAATAACGGCTGGTAAGGCCTGATTGACCGTGGTATGTCGGGTGGCGCTACGCTTACCCGACCTACAAACATCCGACTGTAGGCCCGGTAAGCGCAGCGCCACCGGGCGATTCTTTGCGCCTGTCCTGAAACGAACCTTTTCTGTCACGCACCATTTTCTCTTCTGAAGGTCAAATCGCCAGACACATTTCACGGACGATGCGAATGAAACTCCTGCTGGCACTTATCACTCTTTTTGCCGCTACTTTTATTCATCACTCGCCACCTCTTGATACCAAACCCATCACTGTACAACCGCAAACTAATGCCGCTATCGCTCAGGGCGCAGCACAACAAGTTGGCAAAACGCTGTATTACGACGCGGCCTATGTTCGGCTGACATACCCCAACGGCGATATCCCGCTGGAACGCGGCGTCTGCGCCGATGTGGTGATACGCGCGTTACGTACTCAACAGGTTGATTTGCAGAAATTATTGCATGAAGACATGCTGGCGGATTTTGCGGCCTACCCGCAAAACTGGAAGCTAAAACGCCCGGACAGCAACATCGACCATCGCCGCGTACCCAATCTGGAAACCTGGTTTCAACGCCACGACAAAGCCTTATCTATTACTGATAAATACAGCGACTATCAGCCGGGTGATATTGTCTCCTGGCGATTAAACAATGGCCTGGCGCATATTGGTGTGGTTTCTCTGAACCGCGCGTACGACGGCACGCCGCTGATGGTACACAACATCGGCGCAGGCGCGCAGGAAGAGGATGTGTTATTTAGCTGGCGGATTGTGGGACACTATCGATATTACAAGCGTTGAGCCAAAAAAACGTCAGCGACTGCTGCAAAGCAATCGCTGACGGATTAAGTACTGAGTTTATTGCAGGTCGAAACGGTCCAGTTCCATCACTTTCACCCATGCCGCCACGAAGTCTTTCACAAACTTCACGTGAGCATCGCTGCTGGCGTACACTTCGGCCAGCGCGCGCAGTACCGCGTGAGAACCGAATACCAGATCCGCGCGGGTGGCGGTGTATTTCACTTCGCCGTTCAGGCGATCGCGGCCTTCGAACAGCTCGCTGGTGTCATCGGTGGCTTTCCATTCGGTGCGCATATCCAGCAGATTTGCGAAGAAATCATTGCTGAGCACGCCCGGGCGGTCAGTAAAGACGCCATGCTTGCTACCGTCGAAGTTCGCGCCCAGAACGCGCATACCGCCCACCAGCACCGTCAGTTCCGGCGCGGTCAGGGTCAATTGCTGAGCTTTGTCGATCAGCAGGGATTCGGTGGTTGCCGCCCCCGGTTCGCCGCGATAGTTACGGAAACCATCAGCGATCGGTTTGAGCAGTTCAAACATCTCGATATCGGTCTGATCCTGGCGCGCATCTACGCGGCCCGGCGTGAACGGAACATGAATGCTGACACCTGCCGCGCTCGCTGCTTTCTCAACCCCCACAACGCCTGCCAGGACGATGATATCCGCCAGTGAGGCTTTGCCAGAGGCTTGCTGGATTTTTTCCAGTACAGGCAACACGCGTGCTGCTGTAGCATTCACCGCCCAACCACGTTGCGGATTCAGCGCCAGACGAGCACCGTTGGCGCCGCCGCGTTTATCGCCACCGCGGAAGGTAGACGCGGAGGCCCACGCGACAGAAACCAGTTCACTCACCGAGAGACCTGAAGCAGCGATTTCCGCTTTCAGGTTCAGAATATCTTCTTCCGTCGGATGGTAAGTCGGCTGCGGCAGCGGGTCCTGCCAGATCAGATCTTCTTTCGGTACTTCCGGCCCGATATAGCGCGCTTTCGGCCCCATATCACGGTGGGTCAGTTTGTACCATGCACGCGCGAATGCTTCGTTAAACGCCTGCGGATCGTTCAGGAAACGACGGCAGATTTTTTCGAAGTCCGGATCAAAACGCAGCGTCAGGTCAGTGACCAGCATGGTCGGCTTGCGTTTTTTCGACGGGTCGAACGGGTCAGGAATGATTTCCGGCGCATCAACGGCTTCGAACTGAATTGCGCCAGCCGGGCTGCGAGTCTGCACCCACTCGTATTTGAACAGGTTCTCGAAGAAGTAGTTGCTCCACTGAGTTGGTGTCTGCGTCCACACCACTTCAAGACCGGAGGTAATCGCATCTTTACCGACACCAGTGCCGAAATCGCTCTTCCAGCCGAGGCCCTGGTTTTCAATCGGTGCGGCTTCCGGATCCGGGCCAACGTGGGTTGCCGGGCCTGCGCCGTGGGTTTTACCAAGGGTGTGACCACCGGCGATCAGCGCCACGGTCTCTTCGTCGTTCATGCCCATGTTACCGAAGGTGGCTCGAATCGCGTCTGCCGCAGAAAGCGGTTCACCGCTGGCGTTCGGACCTTCCGGGTTGACGTAGATCAGGCCCATTTCAGTGGCCGCTAGCGGACGTTTCGCCAGCTCTTCCGGGTCACGGTGAGCAAGCCAGGTTTTCTCATCACCCCAGTTTACGTCGAGATCCGGTTCCCAGACATCTTCACGACCGGCACCAAAGCCGAAGGTACGGAAGCCGGAGTTTTCCAGCGCCACGTTACCCGCCAGGATGAACAGGTCAGCCCAGGAAATTTTCTGGCCATATTTCTGTTTGATTGGCCACAGCAGGCGACGTGCTTTATCCAGGCTGACGTTATCTGGCCAGGAGTTCAGCGGCGCAAAACGTTGCTGACCACGGCCCGCACCGCCACGTCCGTCAATAGAACGATAGGTACCTGCGCCATGCCACGCCATGCGGATAAACAAACCGGCATAGCTACCCCAGTCGGCAGGCCACCACGGCTGCGATTCGCTCAGCAGCGCGCGCAAGTCGCCTTTCAGGGCAGCATAATCCAGTTTGCTGAATTCTTTACGGTAATCGAAGTCTTCCCCAAGCGGGTTAGAACGGTTGGAATGTTGGTTGAGAAGGTCCACGCGAAGCTGTTTTGGCCACCAATCCTGGCTGGTCGTCCCTGCACCCGCACTCTGATCGTGACCGCCCTGATGGAAAGGGCACTTACCTGCGGACGTTTTATTCTCGATATCGTCTGACGTACTCATCAATATGCTCCCTCTACAATGTTACCGTTACGATATACAGCATCAGAGTAAAGTTATAATTGAAATAATCCACAGATTCGATAGTTGGAAACTTTTATATTTTTGGTTACGGGGATGTAGATCAAAGTAGACGCAAAAAAGCCCTCATGCGAGGGCTTTTTGACTATAAGGTGGGTCTGACACCCAGCGTATGACAAATGGCATAGCTCATCTCAGCGCGGTTAAGTGTATAAAAATGAAAATCTTTTACCCCTTCCCGACTTAAAATCTTTACCATGTCCATGGCGATAGACGCGCCCACCAGTTTGCGGGTCTCCGCGTCATCGTCCAGCCCTTCAAACATTGTAGACATCCAGTGCGGAATACGCACATTGGTCATATCGGCAAATTTCTTCGCCTGTTTAAAGTTAGAGACCGGCAGGATGCCCGGAATAATTTCAACATCAATACCCGCAGAAACGCAGCGGTCACGAAAACGCAGATAGCTTTCAACGTCGAAGAAAAATTGGGTAATTGCACGATTCGCCCCGGCATCAACTTTACGTTTCAGGTTGAGCAGATCCGCCTGCGCGCTTTTCGCCTCCGGATGCACTTCCGGATAAGCGGCAACGGAGATATCAAAATCGCCCACTTCTTTCAGCAAGCCAACCAGGTCCGCCGCATACATATCCGGCTTGCCGCTGCCTGGCGGCAGGTCACCGCGCAGGGCGACGATATGGCGAATGCCGTTGTTCCAGTAGTCCTGGGCGATGGCGCGCAGTTCATCACGGCTGGCATCAATGCAGGTCAGGTGCGGCGCGGCCTCAAGGCCGGTACGATCTTTGATGCCTTTAATGATGCTGTGTGTGCGGTCACGCTCGCCCGAGTTGGCACCATAGGTGACGGAAACGAATTTCGGTTTCAGGCTGCTTAAGCGATCGATAGAGTTCCACAGGGTTTGCTCCATTTCACTGGTGCGCGGCGGGAAAAATTCGAACGAAACGTTAATATGCCCCTGGACTTCGGCCAGACTTTGATTCAGGGCTTCCCGCTGGTTGGCGTGAAAAAAGCTCATACCTTACCTCATCAATCGCGTGTCATTATTTGTTGTGTTGTGAACATCCATCCGTTTAGACGTCTGGAAGTAAAGATGAAGGAAAAGTTGGGGAAGGTCAATAGAAAGATCCGCACAATCGGTGAGGAATATTCAGGCAAGATGAAAAAAAATCATCTTACAATACATGATGTGCTTCATCGTCCCTACTTAATCACATCAACATCCTGGTGTGCAAAACGGTTATGTTAACGCCGTGCCAGGCAGGAATCAGGTAGCCCCTGGCTATTCTGTATCGTGCAGTTAAACCAGTGACTACTCTCAAATCGGCAAGCGCCGTTTAAATTATCATTTATAAAATCACAACCGATAATCCTACAATTAACAAAGCGGCAGTGATAAAAACCTGCGCCTCTGAAAATGCTTGCTTCGAACAGAGTATCAACAAACAGGCAGCTATTGAACATAACCCAGTACCAGTCCAGATTTCTCAATGTGCAGTTGAGAAATGTCGAATCAAAAATAGTGCCTTCTAAGTTAGAACTGTCGAATTCGCAGTATCGAAGTATATTATTATCATTCATAACAGAAATGTGGTGCTTTTTATTATACAACTCGTACTCTATTAACATTCTCGTATCCTCAGGATGAGAAGTAATGGATGCCGTAGTATCTTCAACTGGTTAGCTTGCTGATGGTTTCTGTATCAATTTTAATATGTTATTTTGATACCTCGCTTCAAAATATAGATTTTCGTAATATTGAACATCTCCTTCTGGGCTCAATATCTTTTTGATCCATACAATGAATTTTGGTAATACGGCGTCCTGCAAAAGGCTACGAGCGTGTACCACGTCTTCTTCTGGCAATGCGCCTGCCCTGATATAACACCGCTGATACGCTACATTTTCATTTGGCGGCCAAAAATGCGCTTCAAAGATCGACCCAGTACTCTTTTGGTTCCAATAGTTCAAATTAATATAAATATTCACCTCATTCTCCAAAAGAATGTTTTCTAACATTTTAGTTTTAAGAATAAAGCAAAAATTTTTAGCTATTTTATCCTTTTCAATCGATTCGATCATGATATCCAGCACGTTCTGAGAGAGATGATTAATGCCCCTTGTAGATCGGACACAATCACAAATACAGTAGTTTTTTGCGGATTATAAACCGGATAAGACCTTTGATCTTATCCGGTAAAAGACAGGAAATTACAGCAACTGCGCCAGCCGGTTAATATCCGACTGAATCGCCCCGGCCGTGACATCGCGCCCGGCGCCTGGCCCGCGGATCACCAGCGGGTTGTCGCGATACCAGCGGCTTTCGATGGCAAAGACGTTATCGCACGGCAGCAGCGCCGCCAGCGGGTGTTCCGGGCGCACGGCTTCCACGCCGACGCGCGCTTTGCCGTTGGCGTCGAAACGCGCCACGTAGCGCAGCACCAGGCCCATTTCCTGCGCCGCTTCGAAGCGTTGCAGCATCTGATCGTTGAGCTCATCACCATTTTCAAAGAAGTGATCGATCGAGCCATCCTCACAGTGCGATGGCACCAGCGACTCCACACGAACCTGATCCGGCTCGATATCGTAGCCCGCTTCGCGCGCCAGAATCACCAGCTTACGCATCACGTCTTTCCCGGAAAGGTCGTCACGCGGGTCGGGTTCCGTTAAGCCCTGCTGCCAGGCTTGATCCACCAGTTCGGTGAACGGCACGGTGCCGTCGAACTGCAGGAACAGCCACGAAAGCGTGCCGGAGAAAATCCCGCTGATGGACAGAATGCTGTCGCCGCTGTCGATCAGGTCGCGTACGGTATGGTTTACCGGCAGGCCCGCGCCGACGGTGGCGTTATATAACCAGTGACGCCCGGTTTTTTCGAACGCGTCGTGGATCTGGCGATAGTTATGGCTGCTGCTTGCGCCGGCCAGTTTGTTGGCACTGATAACGTGGAAGCCGTGACTGGCGAAATCGAGATACTGATCAGCCAGCTGTGGGCTGGCAGTGACATCCAGCACCACCAAATCATCATACGGGTGCGCGCGCATCCACAGGAACAGTGACTCTTCATCCTGTTCGAGCGCTTCATCTTCGAAGAATGCCAGCGCGCGGCTAGCGTCCAGCCCTTCATAGCTCAGCAGGCTGCGGCGGCTGTCCACCACGCCGGCCAGCGTGAACTCAAACCCGGTTCGCGCCGAGAGCGTGCTCTGTTCGCGCGCGAAAAGCTCCAGCCAGCGAGAACCGATGTTGCCCTTGCCGAACAGCACCAGGCCGATGCGTTTTTCTGCGCGGAATACGGACTGATGCAGACCCTGAATCAGGCTCTCGGTTGGGCCGGTACGCAGCACGGCCACCAGGCTGATGCCCTCTTCCGATTGCCAGGTAAACTCGACCGGCTGGCCTTTCAGTTGCTGCCAGAAACGGTGGCAGTGCAGCGGGTTACGGGTGACGCCCGCCCCGACAATTGCCACCAATGCCAGGCCCTGACGTAAACGCAGCTCGCCCGGTAACCCGGCTTCATCAAGAATTTTTAACGCGCTATCCGCCACTTCCGAGGTGTAGCAGAATTGCAGCAACTGGCGATCGGTATGAACGCCCACCGCCAGCGGACGAATCCCCGCACGCTTCAGTAACTGGTCAACATCTTTATGCGCCAGCTTAAAGTCCTGGCTTGCCGGGACGCGGAATTCAATCAGGCAGACGTCATCATGGCTGGTAACGATACGCGCGCCTGTACCAGAAGCCAGCACGCGTTCAATACGCGTAGAGCCCTGATCCGGCGTGTAGCTACAGCGCAATTGCAGATCGATATCACTGCCGGAAACCGGCTGTAGGGTACGGGCGTGCAGCACCGGGGCGGCGAGACGCGCCAGTTCGCTGGCCTCGTCCAGACGCAGCAGCGGCAGCAGGCAGGCATCTTTGACTTTACGCGGGTCGGCGCTGTAGACGCCCGCGACGTCGCTCCAGATGGTGACGCGAGAAACGCCCGCCAGCGCGCCAATCTGCGTGGCGGAGTAGTCGGAACCGTTACGCCCCAGCAGCACGGTTTCACCCGCATTGTTGCGGCTGATAAAACCGGTCACCACCAGACGTTTACCCGGATGCTGCGCCATCAGCTGTTGCAGTAACGGATAAGAAAGGCCTTCATCAACCTGCGGCTGAGCAGAACGCTCGGCCCGCAGGAATTCACGTGCGTCGAGCCACGCCGCATCCAGACCCTGCTGTTGCAGCACGGCCGCCATCAGACGTGCGGACCACACTTCACCGTGGCCCACCACTTCCGCATACACGGCATCAGTAACACCGCCATCCAGCAATACGGCTAAACGTTCAAGGTCATGAATAAATGCGCTAATCAAGCCGTCGGCAATCTCAGCGGGTAACAGGCCGCTAATCAGCTCTGACTGATAGCGACGCAGCGTCTGTTGAACCTGATGCGCAGAAAGACGATCGCTCTGGCTGAGTTTCAGCCAGCTAATCAACTGGTTAGTGGTGCTACCGGCTGCGGAAACAACCATCATATCGCCTGGCTGAGAATACTCCGCCATAATCCCGGCAACACGCAGGTAACACTTCACATCCGCCAGACTACTCCCACCAAATTTATGCAGTTGACGTTCTTTCGTCCCTGCCTGCGCAATCACACTCATTTTTATCCCTCGGCTGCAACCCGGAAGCCATTTTCCAGATCGGCAATTAAGTCTTCACTATCTTCAATACCGGTTGAGATACGCAACAGCGTCTCAGAAATCCCGGCGGCGGCGCGCGCTTCCGGCGCCATGCCCGCGTGGGTCATCGTAGCGGCGTGGGAGATTAAGCTCTCAACCCCACCCAGCGATTCTGCCAGCGTAAACAGCGACAGCCCGCTCAGGAAGCGGCGCAGCGTCTGTTCGTCGCCGTCCAGTTCAAAGCTGAGCATCGCGCCAAACCCTTTCTGCTGGCGGGCGGCAATCTCGTGGCCCTGATTTTCCGGCAAAGAAGGATGATACAGTTTTTTCACCAGCGGCTGGTTTTTCAGGAAGTCGACAATCGCATACGCATTGCGTTGCGCCACTTCCATGCGCGGCGACAGCGTGCGCAAACCGCGCAGCAGTAAATAGCTGTCGAAGGCGCTACCGGTCACGCCGATATTGTTCGCCCACCATGCCAGTTCCGTCACCGTCTCCGGGTCTTTCGCAATCACGACCCCGGCAACCACATCAGAGTGGCCGTTTAGATATTTAGTACATGAATGCAACACCAGATCCGCGCCCAATGCCAGCGGATTTTGCAGCGCCGGGCTTAAGAAGGTGTTATCCACCACGCTGACCGCGTCGACTTCACGCGCCAGGCGACATATTTTCGCGATATCTACCACGCGTAACAGCGGATTACTCGGACTTTCGACCAACACCAGTTTCGGTTTTTCTTCCAGCGCCGCACGCAGCGCCTGCTCGTTGCCCTGATCGACAAACTTCACGCGATAACAGCCGCGTTTTGCCAGGCTGTCGAACAGACGATAGCTGCCGCCATAGCAATCGTGCGGCGCCACCAGCAGGTCGCCCGGCTTCAGGAACACCGTCGTCACCAGGTGAATCGCCGACATACCCGTATTGGTCATCACCGCACCCGCGCCACCTTCCAGCTCGGCCAGCGCTCGCTGCACCACATCACGCGTCGGATTGCCGCGACGAGAATAGTCATGAGCGCGCGGCTCATTAAAACCGGTGAAATTATAGGTACTGGAAAGATGAATTGGCGGGACAACGCAGCCATACTGTTCGTCATCATTTAAACCGCTGCGCACTGCGATGGTGGCTTGTTTACGGGTCATGGTGATTCGTTCCTGACTTAATCGGTGAAATGTCAGGCATCAGAGTAAACACTGTCACAATAGACGTCAATACATCTGGACATCTAAACTTCTTTGCGTATAGATTGAGCAAAAGACGAATAGCCGTTAAAATTATATGCATTAGCGCACAACTGCGGCGGCTCATATCGTGTCAGGGCCGCGTCACTACGGTAAACTATGCGCGATTATGGTCAGAGCCGAAGCTCGACCTTTCATTAATGATAAAGAGGATTAAGGTATCTCATGGCTGAATGGAGCGGCGAATATATCAGCCCATACGCTGAGCACGGTAAGAAGAGTGAGCAAGTAAAAAAAATTACGGTTTCCATTCCTCTGAAGGTGTTAAAAATCCTCACCGATGAACGCACGCGTCGTCAGGTGAACAACCTGCGTCACGCCACCAACAGCGAACTGCTGTGTGAAGCGTTCCTGCATGCTTTTACCGGTCAACCGTTACCAAACGACGAAGACCTGCGGAAAGAGCGCAGCGATGAAATCCCGGAAGAGGCGAAGGTGATTATGCGTGAACTGGGGATTGACCCGGAGACGTGGGAGTACTGATTCAGGGAGCGCGGCTCACGGAGTACGAGCCGCGCTTTTTAATGTGATGACACGGAGGTTGTGCCATGAAACCCTGTTTACTGGCATTCGGCCTGGTTTTGGCTTATCCGGCTTATGCCTGGGAGCCGCAAACCGGCGACATCATCTTTCAAATTTCTCAATCCTCACAAAGTAAAGCCATTCAGTTGGCCACCCATTCTGACTATAGCCACACCGGCATGATTGTTATCCGCGAGAAAAAACCGTATGTCTTCGAGGCCGTTGGTCCGGTTATCTATACGCCGCTGCAAAAATGGATAAGGCACGGAAAAGACGGGAAATATATCGTGCGTCGTGTGGACGGCGGGTTATCGGCTCAGCAAAAACAGAAGCTGGCACAAACCGCGAAGCGCTATCTCGGTAAACCTTACGATCTGGCCTTTTCCTGGAGCGATGACCGCCAGTACTGCTCTGAAGTGGTGTGGAAGGTGTATGACAAAGCGTTGGGAATGAAATTGGGTAAGCTGCAAAAACTGAAGGATTTCGATCTCAGTAATCCGGCGGTGCAGGCCAAACTGAAAGAACGCTACGGCAAGAATGTGCCGCTCAATGAAACCGTTATCTCCCCGCAGGCCGTGTTTGATGCGCCGGGGCTGGAAACGGTTGAGAAAAAGTGGACGTTATTTTCGTGGTAGTGCGCGCTGAAGAAAATGCCTGATGGCGCTGCGCTTATCAGGCCTACAAATTCTGCAATCCGTAGGTCGGGCAAGCGAAGCGCCACCCGACGAAGTGCACCTTAGTCGACGTTGTAACTTTCATTTCTTACAGACACAAAAAAGGCGCCTTTCGGCGCCTTTTTCGGAGAAGCAAAACTTATTTGCTGCCCGGGATGCTGAAACGCTTGTTGAAGCGGTCAACACGGCCACCGGTAGCAACGTCACGCTGCTTACCAGTGTAGAACGGGTGGCATGCGCCACAAACGTCCAGGTTCAGATCATGACCCGCAGTGGAGTGAGTCTTGATAACATTACCGCAAGAACAAGTTGCAGTAATTTCTACGTAATTCGGGTGAATACCTTTTTTCATGGGAAACCTCAGTTAAGGCCGCGTCGCTCTTCCAGCCCTAACGCCAGACACCACGCGATGTTGATAGTAAACTTCTCGGCTTTCGACGCATTTTTTCTGCATCAAAGGCGGCGGATCATACAGAATCTGAACAGGGTATGCAAACTGATCCGTTCTTCACCTGAGTACAATGTGTATACTAACCCGCTCCTTTTCAAGTCCAGGAAGAAAAAATGCCTGTTGCCCACGTCGCCCTGCCCGTTCCGCTACCGCGTACGTTTGACTATCTGCTGCCTGAAGGCCTCAGCGCCAAAGCGGGATGTCGCGTTCGCGTGCCGTTCGGCAAACAGGAGCGCGTTGGCATGGTGGTGTCAGTCAGCGAAAAAAGCGAACTGCCGCTGGATGAGCTGAAACCGGTTATCGACTTGCTCGACAGCGAACCGGTGTTTACCACCTCGGTATGGCGGTTGCTGCTGTGGGCGGCGGATTACTATCATCACCCGATTGGCGATGTGCTGTTCCACGCGCTGCCGATTCTGCTGCGCCAGGGCAAACCGGCCAGCCACGCGCCACTGTGGTACTGGTTTGCTACCGAACAGGGACAGGCGGTGGATATCAACAGTCTGAAACGCTCGCCAAAACAGCAACAGGCGCTGGCCGCGCTGCGTCAGGGGAAAATCTGGCGTCATCAGGTGGCTGAACTGGAATTTACCGAAGCGGCGTTGCAGTCTCTGCGCAGCAAAGGGTTAAGCGAGCTGGCGAGCGAAGCCCCCGCGCTGAACGACTGGCGCGAAGGCTACTCCGCCATTGGCGAACGACTGCGTCTGAATACCGAACAGGCTACCGCCGTGGGCGCGATCCATAGCGCATCTGACCGCTTCTCTGCGTGGCTGTTAGCGGGCGTAACCGGGTCGGGTAAAACCGAAGTGTATCTCAGCGTGCTGGAAAACGTGCTGGCGCAAGGGAAACAGGCGCTGGTGATGGTGCCGGAAATCGGCCTGACGCCGCAGACCATCGCTCGCTTTCGCGAACGTTTTAACGCGCCTGTCGAAGTACTGCACTCCGGGCTTAACGATAGCGAGCGCCTGAACGCCTGGCTAAAAGCCAAAAGCGGCGAGGCGGCGATCGTTATCGGCACACGCTCATCACTGTTTACGCCGTTTAAAAATCTCGGCGTGATTGTTATCGACGAAGAGCACGACAGCTCTTATAAACAGCAGGAAGGCTGGCGCTATCATGCCCGAGACTTAGCGGTCTGGCGCGCGCACAGCGAGCAAATCCCGATTATTCTTGGGTCGGCGACGCCTGCGCTGGAAACCCTGCTCAACGTGCGTCAGCATAAATATCATATGCTGCGCCTGACGCGCCGCGCTGGTAATGCGCGGCCAGCAACACAGCACGTGCTCGATTTAAAAGGGCAGCAGTTGCAGGCGGGGCTTTCTCCGGCGCTCATCAACCGTATGCGCCAGCATTTGCAGGCGGATAATCAGGTGATCCTTTTCCTCAATCGCCGCGGTTTCGCGCCCACATTGCTTTGCCACGACTGCGGATGGATAGCCGAATGCCCGCGCTGCGACAGCTACTACACGCTACACCAATCGCAACACCATTTACGCTGCCACCATTGCGACAGTCAGCGCCCGATTCCACGCCAGTGTCCTTCCTGCGGTTCAACACACCTGGTGCCGGTTGGCCTGGGAACCGAACAACTGGAGCAGGTACTGGCCCCACTTTTCCCCGGCGTGCCGCTTTCCCGTATCGACCGTGACACCACCAGCCGCAAAGGCGCGCTGGAGCAATATCTGGCGGAAGTGCATCGCGGCGGCGCACGTATTCTGATCGGCACCCAGATGCTGGCAAAAGGCCACCACTTCCCGGACGTCACGCTGGTTGCCCTGCTTGATGTCGATGGCGCGCTTTTCTCGGCGGATTTCCGCTCGGCAGAACGTTTTGCCCAGCTCTATACCCAGGTTTCCGGGCGCGCCGGGCGTGCGGGCAAGCAGGGTGAAGTGGTTTTACAAACGCACCATCCGGATCACCCTCTGTTGCAAACGCTGCTCTATAAAGGCTACGACGCGTTTGCTGAACAGGCGCTGGCCGAGCGCCAGACCATGCAGCTTCCGCCGTGGACCAGTCACGTGCTAATTCGCGCGGAAGATCACAATAACCAGCAGGCGCCAGTGTTCCTGCAACAACTGCGTAATCTGTTGCAGGCCAGCCCGTTGGCGGATGACAAACTGTGGGTTCTCGGCCCGGTTCCCGCCCTCACGCCGAAACGCGGCGGACGTTATCGCTGGCAAATCTTGCTGCAACACCCTTCCCGCGTGCGCCTGCAGCATATCGTCAACGGCGCGCTGGTCCTCATCAATACGCTGCCGGAAGCGCGCAAAGTGAAGTGGGTCCTCGACGTTGACCCGATTGAAGGTTAATGCCCAGGTTGCGAGCAAGATCGAGGAATCTAACAATCGTCACACTTTTTATGAAAATTCTGTAACAGATCGGATTAACTATCTGATAAAAGTGTGTCTGATGTCAGACACAGGGGAGGTGTCTGCGCCAGTCAGCGAGGAGAAATCAGGTGAAGGCTAAAAAACCGGTTGTGGCCGCAACCATGAAAGACGTTGCTATGCAGGCGAAAGTCTCTACGGCAACCGTATCACGCGCATTAATGAACCCCGAGAAGGTCTCACAGGCAACGAGAACTCGCGTTGAGCAGGCCGCACTGGAAGTCGGTTACCTCCCGCAGGTGCAGGGGCGTAACATGAAACGCAATGAATCTCGCACCATTCTGGTTATCGTGCCGGATATCTGCGACCCCTTCTTCAGCGAAGTGATTCGTGGAATCGAAGTCACCGCCGCCTCGCAGGGTTATCTGGTGCTGATTGGCGACTGCGCGCATCAGAATCAGCAGGAAAAAACCTTCATCGATTTAATCATTACCAAGCAGATCGACGGTATGTTACTGCTCGGTTCGCAGTTGCCGTTTGATGCCAGTATTGAAGAGCAGCGCAATCTGCCACCGATGGTGATGGCCAACGAATTCGCCCCAGAGCTGGGGTTGCCGACGGTACACATCGATAACCTCACCGCCGCGTTCAATGCCGTAAACTATCTGCACGAGCTGGGTCATAAACGCATTGCGTGCATCGCCGGGCCGGAAGAGATGCCGCTGTGCCACTACCGCTTACAGGGGTACGTGCAGGCAATGCGCCGCAGCGGTATCACGGTCGATCCGGCCTACATCACGCGCGGCAACTTCACTTACGAAGCGGGCGCTAAAGCGCTTGAGCAGCTTCTGGCACTGCCGCAACCGCCGACCGCCGTGTTCTGCCATAGCGATATCATGGCGCTCGGCGCGTTCTCCTGCGCCAAACGTCACGGTCTGAAAATTCCGGACGACCTGTCGATTATCGGCTTTGATAACATTTCGCTTGCGGAGTTCTGCGACCCACCGCTCACGACCATTTCTCAGCCGCGTTTCGACATTGGTCGGGAAGCGATGCTGTTGTTACTGAATCAGCTAAGTGGGCAATATGTCGACAGCGGTTCGCGTCTGCTGGACTGTGAACTGGTCATTCGCGGCAGCACACAAAAAATATGACATAAAAGTGTGGGGCTTTAGGACTTGCTTGTCTGGTCAAAGCCTCGTCGCTTAAGTAACATGTCGGGTTCACGAACGAATAAATACAGCGAAACGATAGTGGCACAACGAGATTATGTACGCCGCAGCCAACAGGCTCCTTCGCGGCGCAAAAAGAGCACCTCACGGAGTTCGCGGAAAAATCAAAGTAGCTTCCCGGCGGTATCACCGGCGATGGTGGCCATTGCCGCCGCGGTGGTCGTCGCCTTTATCGGTGGTTTGTACTTTATTACCCATCATAAAAAAGAAGAGTCTGAAACGCTGCAAAGCCGTCAGATGACAGGGAATGGTCTACCGCCGAAACCGGAAGAACGCTGGCGCTACATTAAAGAACTGGAAAGCCGCCAGCCAGGCGTGCGTGCGCCAACGGAACCGTCTGCGGGCGGGGAAGTCATGAACCCGAACCAGTTGACCGACGAACAGCGCCAGCTGCTTGCGCAAATGCAGGCCGATATGCGCCAGCAGCCGACGCAGCTGACGGAAGTGCCGTGGAACGAGCAAACGCCAGAGCAACGCCAACAAACGCTGCAACGTCAGCGTTTAGCGCAGCAGGCTCAGCAAGCGCAACAGCAGCAGCAATGGGCGCAAACGCAACCTGTGCAGCAGCCGCGCGCGCAACAGCAGACACAACAACCGGTACGCCAGGCGCAAACCACACAGCAGCAGCCGCGTCAGACGCAGCAGCCAAAAGCGGCCGCCACTAATCAGCAGCCGTATCAGGATCTGCTGCAAACGCCTGCGCACACCACAACGTCTGCGCCTAAACAGCAGGCCGCCGCGCCGGTGACACGTGAGACCACGCCACCTAAGGCAACCGAGAAAAAAGACGAGCGCCGCTGGATGGTACAGTGTGGTTCGTTTAAAGGTGCAGAGCAGGCCGAAACCGTGCGTGCACAGCTGGCGTTCGAAGGGTTTGATTCACGCATTACCACCAACAATGGCTGGAACCGCGTCGTCATCGGGCCTATCAAAGGCAAAGAGAATGCCGATGGCACCCTCAACCGCCTGAAAATGGCCGGTCACGGAAACTGCATAAGACTCGCTTCCGGGGGTTGAAACCCCCGAAATACCCCCCATCTATAATGTCATTCTGCCCCGCAAAGCTTGCGGGGCCCCTATTCCGTATTTGCAACAAGGGGTCTGCTCGTGACAACAATAGTAAGTGTTCGCCGTAACGGCCACGTCGTAATCGCCGGTGATGGACAGGCTACGCTTGGCAATACCGTGATGAAAGGCAACGTGAAGAAAGTCCGTCGCCTGTACAACGACAAAGTGATTGCCGGTTTCGCTGGCGGCACCGCTGATGCCTTTACCCTGTTCGAGCTGTTCGAACGTAAGCTTGAAATGCACCAGGGTCATCTGGTGAAAGCCGCCGTTGAGCTGGCGAAAGACTGGCGTACCGACCGTATGCTGCGCAAGCTGGAAGCCCTGCTTGCCGTCGCGGATGAAACCGCATCCCTCATCATTACCGGGAACGGCGACGTCGTTCAGCCGGAAAATGACCTGATTGCTATCGGTTCGGGTGGCCCATACGCCCAGGCCGCAGCCCGTGCCCTGCTGGAAAACACCGAACTGGGCGCGCGCGACATTGCTGAGAAAGCGTTGGATATTGCAGGCGATATCTGCATTTACACCAACCACTTCCACACCATTGAAGAATTACCGTCTAAAGCGTAAGGATTGACCATGTCTGAAATGACCCCACGCGAAATTGTCAGCGAACTGAACAAACACATTATTGGTCAAGACGCGGCCAAACGCTCCGTTGCGATCGCCTTACGTAACCGCTGGCGTCGTATGCAGCTTGATGAAGAGCTGCGTCACGAAGTAACCCCGAAAAACATTCTGATGATCGGCCCGACCGGTGTCGGTAAAACCGAAATCGCCCGTCGTCTGGCGAAGCTGGCTAATGCGCCGTTCATCAAAGTTGAAGCGACCAAGTTCACCGAAGTGGGCTATGTCGGTAAAGAAGTGGATTCCATCATCCGCGATCTGACCGATTCCGCCATCAAAATGGTGCGCGTGCAGTCCATCGAAAAGAACCGTTTCCGCGCGGAAGAGATGGCCGAAGAGCGTATCCTCGACGTGCTGATCCCACCGGCCAAAAACAACTGGGGCCAGGCGGAGCAGCAGGCTGAACCGTCTGCCGCGCGTCAGGCATTCCGCAAAAAACTGCGTGAAGGCCAGCTGGACGACAAAGAAATTGAGATCGATCTCGCTGCTGCACCGATGGGCGTTGAAATCATGGCGCCTCCGGGAATGGAAGAGATGACCAGCCAGCTGCAGTCGATGTTCCAGAACCTCGGCGGGCAGAAACAGAAACCGCGTAAGCTGAAAATCAAAGATGCGATGAAGCTGTTGATTGAAGAAGAAGCGGCGAAACTGGTTAACCCGGAAGAGCTGAAACAAGACGCTATCGACGCGGTTGAGCAGCACGGTATCGTGTTCATCGACGAAATCGACAAAATCTGTAAGCGCGGCGAATCCTCCGGCCCGGACGTGTCCCGCGAAGGCGTACAGCGTGACCTGCTGCCGCTGGTTGAAGGCTGCACCGTGTCCACCAAGCACGGTATGGTAAAAACAGATCACATTCTGTTTATCGCTTCCGGTGCATTCCAGGTGGCAAAACCGTCTGACCTGATCCCGGAACTGCAGGGCCGTCTGCCGATTCGCGTTGAGCTGCAGGCGCTGACCACCAGCGACTTCGAACGCATTCTGACCGAACCGAATGCATCCGTTACCGTTCAGTACAAAGCGCTGATGGCGACCGAAGGCGTGAACATTGAGTTCACCGAATCCGGTATTAAGCGTATTGCCGAAGCCGCATGGCAGGTTAACGAAACCACCGAGAATATCGGTGCGCGTCGTCTGCACACGGTTCTGGAACGTTTAATGGAAGATATCTCCTATGACGCCAGTGATTTAAATGGTCAAAGCATCACAATTGATGCGGAATACGTGAGCAAACACCTGGATGCACTTGTTGCAGATGAAGATCTGAGCCGTTTTATCCTATAATCGCGTTCAATGCATATTCATCACTGTTGATGGGGCTGAAAAGCCCCATTTTTATTGGCAAAAAATCACTATGACTGAAATCAGCCGCACCCAGGCCTGGCTTGAAAGCCTGCGCCCTAAAACGTTACCTCTGGCCTTCGCCTCTATCCTGGTGGGTATTACGCTCGCCTGGTGGCAAGGGCACTTCGATGCAACTGTGGCTGTGCTGTCGCTGGTGACTGCGGGCCTGCTGCAAATCCTCTCCAACCTCGCGAACGATTATGGCGATGCGGTGAAGGGCAGCGATAAACCCGACCGCATCGGGCCGCTGCGCGGCATGCAAAAAGGCGCCATCACCCAGCCGCAGATGAAACGCGCGCTGATGATTACCGTCGCGCTCATCTGTCTTTCCGGCCTTGGGCTGCTGTTTGCGGCATATCAAAACATCGGTGACTTTATCGGTTTTCTGGTGCTGGGGTTGCTCTCAATTGTCGCGGCAATTACCTATACCGTGGGCACTCGTCCTTACGGATATATCGGTCTGGGTGATATTTCTGTGCTTATTTTCTTCGGCTGGCTGAGCGTTATTGGCAGCTGGTATTTACAGGCGCATATGCTGAGCGCCACGCTGATTCTTCCCGCCACAGCGTGCGGATTGCTGGCAACGGCAGTATTAAATATCAATAACCTGCGCGATATCGACAGCGATCGCGAAAACGGCAAAAACACACTTGCGGTACGTTTAGGCCCGGTCGGTGCACGTCGCTATCACGCTTGCCTGCTTGGCGGCACGCTGGTGTGTCTGGCGCTGTTTAACCTGATTTCACTGCAAAGTCTCTGGGGCTGGCTGTTTATTCTCGCCGCACCGTTGCTGTTCAAACAGGCGCGCTACGTCATGACGCAGCGTGAACCGGTCGCGATGCGACCAATGCTTGAACGCACGGTCAAAGGCGCGCTGCTCACTAACATCCTGTTTATCGTTGGGATTATCCTGAGCAAGGCGCTGGGTTAACTGACAAATATCAATTAACAATTGATGATTTTGCCAACAGTGCACAGAGCGCGATATACTGAAATCACTCGCAGCAACTGAGTGTTAATCCTATGAAATACGATACTTCCGAGCTTTGCGACATCTATCAGGAAGATGTCAACGTCGTGGAACCCCTGTTCTCCAACTTTGGCGGGCGGTTGTCGTTTGGTGGGCAAATCACCACCGTGAAATGTTTCGAGGATAACGGGTTGCTGTATGATCTGCTCGAACAGAATGGCCGTGGCCGCATTCTGCTGGTTGACGGCGGCGGTTCTGTACGCCGCGCGCTGATTGATGCGGAACTGGCGCGTATCGCCACCCAGAACGAATGGGAAGGCATTGTGGTTTACGGCGCCGTGCGTCAGGTTGATGACCTTGAAGAGCTGGATATCGGCATCCAGGCCATTGCCGCCATTCCGGTTGGCGCAGCTGGCGAAGGCATTGGCGAAAGCGACGTACGCGTCAATTTCGGCGGCGTAACTTTCTTCTCCGGCGACCATCTCTATGCTGATAACACCGGCATTATCCTTTCTGAAGATCCGCTGGATATCGAGTAAATAATTCGCATATGATAAAGGGGAAATTTATTTCCCCTTTTTTTATACACGGATGTATATATGCGGTTTATAGTTTTAGGTGTTTTATATATTGCAGTTATTATTATCAAGCATCTGCAATGGAAAAACCTGATTACGGACGACACAGGTAATATTATCGCCTATGTGAATCTCGTCTTTTTTTATCCGTTAGGGACTGCTTGTCTTGTAGCCGCCGCGTTTTGCGTAATATTTCGTAAAACGGCGCAGCCGCAAATTATTGCCGGTACAAGCTGGGTGATGGGGATAATACTCCTGTTCAGCTGCGCCACACACTTCTGGCAATTTTTTAGCTGGGAGTACACCGCACCGAATGCGCCCATCACGCTGACGTTCCCGAGTAACGAGTGGAAAACGGTGGTGATCACGCCTCATGGCTACCGTATGACGGTGGTAATGAAAAATGCTCATGCCGGGATCTCCGTGATATCCAGCATGCAGGATTCAAGTAATGTTCATAACTTTGATGAATTACTCACATCACAGCAGATTCGCTTCAAGAGTAGCTATCAGGCGGATGCGTTTACGCTTTTTCCCTGTCAGGTTGACGGCTTCCGCTGCGCCTATCAGGACTATATCGCCACAACCGATGATGGCGATGAAAAACGGTCTATTTTGATGACGCTGCTGGATAATACCCATTTTATCCAGGTGGCGGCGGTTATCGATCAGAAATATGCTGATGAGTATTACGAAGAAGTTATGACGATTTTTAATTCTGCTAAACCTATCGCAGAGTAAACCACTCAAGTATACAAGGACGATATATGCGTTATGTTATTTATTTTATTCTGCTGATAGTTTCGTTTGTCGTAGGGCATTTTAAAAGTGGCATTTCACTCCATGAAATGGAAAGCGAACCTGGACAGTTTGGTGAATATATTGGTGCAGTATTTCTTTCACCACTGATACTTCCCACGATTATCTTTTTCATCGTGAAAATTTTTCGCCGCCATAAAGAAACCAATTATCTACGCTGTAGCAACTGGGTGCTTGGCGTTATGTTGCTATCAAATATTTCGTATGCACTTACCTTTAACACACCTCATTACAAAACCCTCCCTGAGGCGCAGGTCACATTCACCGTTCCAGATCGCGGCTGGAAACTTGAAGAAGCTAAAAGTAATGGTCGTCAGGTCAAGATGCTTTTTTCAGGTAACTATCGTATCGCGATCTATGCTGAGCGGCACTCGCAGGCTGAATTAAATATATACAACCTCAACGATATCAAAGCATTCTCGAAGAAATTATTGGGCGACGCATATGATGAGGATTTGTACCAGGTCTATAAGTGTACAGCGAAAAATTTTCGCTGCGCTTTCCAGGCCGTGTCGTCAGAACAACACAAAAAAGAGATTATCTATGTCTATCTACTGGATAAAGAAAGCGTTATCCAGCTAACGGTAGTTATCAATAAAGATAACTTCGAAAAAGATTATGCGGCCTTCAAAACTATTCTGGATTCTGCGGTAAACGCTAACCCTTGATCTAAAAAGCCTTCCCGACAGGGAAGGCTTTACTCAATGCAGGCTGTAGCCAACACACGCGAATCAGTACAGCATTTTCGCGCAGTCTAACCAGTCACCTTTGAACGGACGCTTCATATTTTCGATAGCGTCAATGATGTCGTGGTGAACCAGTTTTTCGTTCTGAATACCGACGCAACGACCACCAAAGCCCTGCTGCAGCAGTTCAATAGCGTATGCACCCATACGGGAAGCCAGAATACGATCGTAAGGCACCGGGGAACCGCCGCGCTGGATATGGCCCAGAACAGTTGCACGCGTTTCACGGCCTGTTTCTTTCTCAATGAAATGCGCCAGCTCATCGATATCACACATGTGTTCAGTGATGGCAACGATAGCGTGTTTTTTACCTTTCGCGATACCCGCTTTGATTTCAGCAACCAGATCATCGCGTTTGAATTCAACTTCAGGCACGACGATGAATTCACAACCACCGGCAATTGCTGCCGCCAGGGTCAGGTCGCCGCAGTAACGGCCCATGACTTCCACCACGGAAATACGCTGGTGAGAAGAAGAGGTGTCACGCAGACGGTCAATCGCTTCAACCACGGTGCTCAGAGCAGTGAAGAAACCGATGGTGTAGTCAGTGCCTTTGATATCGTTGTCGATGGTGCCAGGCAGGCCGATGCACGGGAAACCCATTTCGGTCAGACGCATGGCACCCATGTAGGAGCCGTCACCGCCGATAACGACCAGCGCGTCCAGACCACGTTTTTTCATGTTTTCGATAGCCACAGCGCGGATGTTCTCATCACGGAATTCCGGGAAACGCGCTGAACCGAGGAAGGTACCACCACGGTTGATCATATCGGAGACGCTGTAACGGTCGAGCTGAACCATACGGTCTTCGTACAGACCAAGGTAACCGTCATAGATACCAAAAACTTCCAGACCTTCCGTTAACGCAGCGCGCACAACACCACGAATGGCAGCGTTCATACCCGGCGCATCACCGCCGCTTGTCAACACACCGATTTTCTTAATCATGACTACCTCTGAACTTAGGAATGCTAATAATTAATTCTTCTGCCCGAAGCGCTCCCTGTAGGGAGAGAACGACCTTATTACAGATAGTATATCAAGTGCTTCGTGCTGAATTGATTCAGGTCAGGCCGAATGGCGGTTATTTGAACAAAAAATGCCGATCGACCCCACACTTTTACAACGACTTACGAAAGTTCAAACGCTCCTGCCACCATCCGGAACAACCGAGCACGGATCCTGGTGAATAATCACATCGGATCCGGGGAAGCGACGCAAAATAGCCTGCTCCACCTGTTCGGCAATTACATGTGCCTCAACCAGGGGCAGGTTATCTTCCATTTCCAGATGGATCTGAATAAAGCGGGTCGGCCCTGACTGCCGCGTTCTGAGATCGTGTGCACCGCATACCCCAGGCCAGGCGGTCACGATGTCGATAATTTCCTGGCGTTCTCCGTCGGGTAATGCGCGATCCAACAAAGACTGAACCGCCTCATAACCCATACGTAATGCGCTATATAAAATATAGATGCCAATTCCTAAAGCAAACAGCGCATCTGCGCGATGCCAGCCGTACCAGGAGAGCCCCAGTGCGACCAAAATTGCACCGTTCATCATAACATCAGACTGATAATGAAGCATATCCGCCCTTACCGCCTGACTTTGCGTTCTTCGCACCACCCAACGCTGGAAAGAAACCAGCACTAACGTACTCACCAACGCAACGATCGTCACAATGATGCCGATGCCTGGTTTATTCATTACCTGCGGCTGAGCCAAATGCTGGATGCCGGTTAAGAAAAGAAACAGTGCCGAACCGGAAATAAACATGCTCTGCGCCAGCGCTGCCAGCGATTCTGCTTTGCCGTGGCCGAAGGTGTGCTCGTCATCGGCGGGTTGCAGCGAATAACGCACCACCCACAGGTTAGTCAACGATGCCGCGATATCCACCAGGGAATCCACCAGCGCCGCCAGAATACTGACGGAACCGGTATACCACCACGCAAAAATTTTAATCAAAAGTAACACAGAGGCCATCACCGTCGCAGCAAGTGCTGCGCGGCTGATGAGCTGGCCATATGATTGATTCATAAACGCTCCTGCCATTCATTCTGCGGCTAGTATAGCGGAGGCGATGGTAAAATTTGGGCAAAAAAAACCCCCACATCATGTGGGGGAAGACAGGGATGGTGTCTATGGCAAGGAAAAACAGGGTTTGTTACTGGTTGCTACGGGTACTACTAAATAACATTGTCGTTGGGTTTTTTTGCATCCCGGCAACCTCACGCAACTGGTCCATACGTTGCTGGTGTTTCTCATTTAGAGCCGCTTGCTGCTCTGGCGTGAGCAGGCGATACATCTGGTTGCGCACTTTCGCCATTTCTACCTGGCGGGCAACTTGCTCTTTGGCCATTTTTTCGGCCTGAGCGCGTACAGCGGCTTCATCAAATTTTTCTGCTGTGATGAGACGATGCATCGTCTCTACTTCGCTAACATTAACGGGCGGCTGGTCATGCCGGGCTCGTTGCATCAGATCTCGCATCTGCTGACGTTGATGTTCGGTTAAACTTATGCCGTCAAACATATGACCCTGACTGCTACGCTGCGTGCTACCCTCAGCGGGGTGCCAGTTAACGCTGGTGACGACTTCAGCTGCCTGGCTAGTAGCACTTAGCGCCAGTGTTGAGGCCATGACGGCAGCGATAACATTGCGCATCACTTGCTCCCAAAAACTTTTGTGTCGCGATTCAACGAGAGACAGTTTACGATTCAGGCTGCAAACATGCGTCAGGGGGTGTAAAACAACGTAAAGTCATGGATTAGCGGGCCTTGATGACGTAATTTCTGCCTCGGAGGTATTTAAAATATGAATAAAATTTTATTAGTTGATGATGACCGCGAGCTCACTTCCTTGTTAAAGGAGTTGCTCGACATGGAAGGGTTCAACGTCCTGGTAGCCCATGACGGTGAACAGGCACTGGCACTTCTGGACGACAGCATCGACCTGCTTTTGCTCGATGTGATGATGCCGAAGAAAAACGGTATCGACACGCTTAAAGAGCTTCGTCAGACACACCAGACCCCCGTTATTATGCTTACCGCGCGCGGAAGCGAGCTGGATCGCGTTCTGGGCCTTGAACTGGGCGCAGATGACTACTTGCCTAAGCCGTTCAACGATCGTGAACTGGTTGCGCGTATACGCGCGATTCTGCGTCGTTCCCACTGGAGCGAACAGCAGCAAAACAGCGACGTCGGTTCCCCGACCGTTGAAGTCGATTCCCTGAGCCTGAACCCGGGCCGTCAGGAAGCCAGCTTTGATGGGCAGGTTCTTGAACTGACCGGCACTGAATTCACCCTGCTTTATCTGTTGGCGCAGCATCTCGGCCAGGTTGTTTCTCGTGAACATCTTAGCCAGGAAGTGCTGGGCAAGCGCTTGACCCCGTTCGATCGCGCTATCGACATGCACATCTCGAACCTGCGCCGCAAACTGCCGGAGCGTAAAGATGGGCATCCGTGGTTTAAAACCCTGCGTGGTCGCGGTTATCTGATGGTATCGGCTTCATGATAGGAAGTTTGACCGCTCGCATCTTCGCCATTTTCTGGTTAACGCTGGCACTGGTGCTGATGCTGGTTCTGATGCTACCGAAGCTCGATTCTCGTCAGATGACCGAGCTGCTGGACAGCGAACAGCGCCAGGGCATGATGATCGAACAGCACGTTGAAGAAGAACTGGCGGCAGATCCACCGAACGATTTGATGTGGTGGCGTCGTCTGTTCCGTGCCATTGATAAGTGGGCGCCGCCCGGTCAACGTCTTCTGCTGGTGACCAGCGAAGGCCGCGTGATCGGCGCAGAACGCAGCGAAATGCAGATCATTCGTAACTTTATTGGGCAATCAGATAACTCAGATCACCCCCAGAAGAAGAAGTATGGCCGCGTTGAGCTGGTAGGCCCTTTCTCCATCCGCGATGGGGAAGATAACTACCAGTTATACCTGATTCGACCTGCCAGCAGTTCACAATCAGATTTTATCAACCTGCTGTTTGACCGCCCGTTATTGCTGCTCATCGTGACAATGTTAGTCAGTTCGCCGCTGTTGTTATGGCTGGCGTGGAGCCTGGCAAAACCGGCGCGTAAGTTGAAAAACGCCGCCGATGAAGTCGCCCAGGGGAACCTGCGTCAGCATCCTGAACTGGAAGCCGGCCCGCAGGAGTTTTTAGCCGCAGGCACCAGCTTTAACCAGATGGTGACGGCGCTGGAACGCATGATGACGGCGCAGCAACGTCTGCTTTCTGATATCTCCCACGAGTTGCGCACGCCGTTAACGCGTTTGCAGCTAGGCACCGCACTGTTGCGTCGCCGCAGCGGCGAGAGCAAAGAACTGGAGCGCATTGAAACCGAAGCGCAGCGTCTGGACAGCATGATTAACGATCTGCTGGTGATGTCGCGTAATCAGGCGAATAACGCGCTGGTCAGCGAGACGATGAAGGCCAACCAACTGTGGGGCGAAGTGCTGGATAACGCCGCCTTCGAAGCCGAGCAGATGGGCAAATCCTTTAGTATCGATTACCCGCCAGGTCCGTGGCCGTTGTACGGTAACCCGAATGCGCTGGAAAGCGCGCTGGAAAACATCGTGCGCAATGCTCTGCGATACTCACACACCAAAATCGCGGTGGCGTTTTCGGTCGATAAAGACGGCATTACCGTAAACGTTGACGATGATGGTCCGGGTGTCAGCCCGGAGGACAGAGAGCAAATCTTCCGTCCGTTCTATCGCACCGATGAAGCACGTGACCGTGAATCCGGCGGCACCGGGCTTGGCCTGGCGATTGTTGAAGCCGCTATTCAGCAGCATCGCGGCTGGGTCAAGGCCGATGACAGCCCGCTCGGCGGGTTGCGGTTAACGATTTGGTTGCCGTTGTATAAGCGGACGTAGGGATGAGGGCCCCCTCACCCTAACCCTCTCCCGCAGGGAGAGGGAATCGATCGAGCCAATGCTCAAGCTTGTGTGATTTTCCCCCTCTCCCTGTGGGAGAGGGCCGGGGTGAGGGCATCAAACCGCACTAACGCCCCTCGACTTACCCCACAATCTCCGCGAATTATCTTCAATCTTGCCGCTAAGTACCCGCTTCTGCATCGTTCTCGTCCAGCTCGTTGATAGTCCTGCCGCCGACATCAACCGATGATACTGCTCTTCATCGAACGGCATATGCCAGGCAATCGCAGCAGCCTCTTGCACGGACACCTCGCTCAGCCGCGAAACCAGCTCCAGCGGCGCGTCGCTTGATACCTGCCCCGGCGCAATCACACGATACAACCAGCCCACTTTGCCACGGCTTTGCATCCGTGAAGACATATCGGCAATGCCAAAATGGTCGTTCAGCTTGAAGCAGGGTGAACGCGGCTGGCTAATTTGAATCAACGCCTCGCCCCAACGGAAGATATCGCCGATAAAGGCCTCTTTTTCGGTTAAACCGTGCGTTGAAAGATTTTCGCCAAATGCGGGCGCATAGAAGAGATCGGCCTGATCGGGAAATTCGCGCATCCACTCTGCGTAATGCTCGCGAGGATAGTGGCACAGTGCGCGTTCCGGGCCACCGTGGATTTTTTTCTCTGCCTGCTCATCACCCGCCAGCCCCCGTTCGGTCAGCGTCAGCTCGCCATCTACCTGCACCTTAGCAATAGCACTTGGGCGGCTCCCCTCGTAGTCGCGGATTGTGCCAATAAAAACCTCAACCGGATAATGCATCTCGTCACCCTGTTTCACGGAAATCACTGCCTAAAGGCTCGCTGGTCGCAGGGGGAAATACAATCTTTTTTTGCCATATAGGTTCATGAGTCCAAACGCGCTCTGCATGTGGAGTGGGCGTTTTTTGGGGGTTCGGGATCTTCAGGAAACTATTTATCCAATTGATATTTGTTACTTATTTATAAGTATGTAACTAAATGGATTCCTAAAATCACCCTTATTAGCGCTCTGTCGTGTCATTACGCTTTTTTTGCCACATTTCGATTTGGTATGGCAGTAGTCACAAGGTTATTAACGGTATTTGCAGGTAATTTCGCGGCGAAACTACATAACGTTGAGGGCCCTATGAAATTACTACGGACAGTCAAAATACTATTGATGTGCTGCCTTTCACTCCCCGCGATATCCCATGCAGGAACGGTGCTACGTCTTGCTTATGCAGAAAATAGTCAGCCCGTGAAAGACGCACTTCGCTATCTTGGTGACCAGATAGAAGAAAAAACGCACGGTGAAATCAAAGTGATGTATTTCCCCGACGGGCAGCTGGGAGGTGAACGCGAACTGGTTGAGCTGACACAGGTTGGCGTGGTGGACATCACCAAAGTGTCATCAGGACTGATGGAAAGCTTTTCCCCGATGTACGGCGTTTTCTCCCTTCCCTATCTTTTTGCAGACCGAGATGAATATTACAAAGTGATGGATAACCCGGAGGTCATGACATCAGTTTATCAATCGACTGAGGCGCAAGGGTTTATCGGCATCGGTTGGTACGATTCCGGCGCACGTAATTTTTATATGAGCAAAGCGCCCGTGCGCAGCATCGCAGACCTTAAAGGTAAAAAGATCCGCGTAATGCAAAGCGAAACGGCAATACGGACGTTAAAGCTGCTAGGCGCATCGCCAATCGCCATGAGCCAGGCGGAAGTCTATACCTCGCTTCAACAAGGCATTCTCGATGGTGCTGAAAATAACGAGTTTGCGTTGACCATTGCCAGACATGGCGAAGTCGCCAGGTTCTATACCTATGACATGCATACTCGCATTCCCGATATTTTGGTGATGAGCTCGCTGACACTAGAAAAACTGACGCCAGAGCAGCAGCAAATTGTTAAAGACGCAGTTAAGGCATCGATTGCATTTGAGAAATCAGCGTGGGATGCCGAAATCGAAAAGACAAGACAGCAGGCCATTAAAGACTTCAATGTTGAATTTTTTGATATTGATATCAAGCCGTTCCAGCAGGCAGTGCAACCTATTTATGCCAGTTTGAAAAACCGCCCTGAACTGGATGCACTCTATCAAAAAATACAAGCGGCTAAACACTGACACGTAAGGGAAAAAAATGGAATTAATAAGGAAGTGGCTTGACCGTGTACTGGAGGTGGTTTGCTGTCTGGTGCTGGCAATGATGGTCGCGGTCTCGTGCTGGCAGGTTATCAGTCGTTACATTGTTGGCCAGCCCAGTACCATTACCGAAGAACTTCTGCGCTTCTCACTGGTCTGGATTTCCATGCTGGGAATGGCTTATGTCGCGGGTAAACAACAACATATCAGCTTGACCATCCTCGTCGACAAAGTATCGCCACGGTTGCGTAGTATTTGGCTGATCATTCTACAGCTAACGTTCGTTGCATTCTCCGTTTGGATTTTAATTATCGGCGGTCTGAAAATTTCATCCATATCAATGCTACAGGTTTCGCCCGCATTAGGGATTCCGATGGGGCAAGTCTATTACGCACTACCGATTGCGGGAGTGCTCATCATCATTTACAGCGTAATGAACATTATCGATGCGCTAAAAGCCCTCTCCTCTCCTTACTCACAGCATGTGGAGAAATGACATGATTGATCCTATTTCAGCCTCACTGACTCTGATTGGCGTATTTGTTGTGCTCCTGGCAATGGGAGCGCCAATTGGTATTTGTATCGTAATCGCCTCTACCTGCACGATGATGCTGGCGCTGCCGTTCGATATTTCAATGTTTGCGACCGCGCAAAAAATGTTCTCCAGCCTCGATAGCTTTGCTCTTCTGGCTGTCCCCTTCTTTGTTTTATCTGGTGTGATAATGAACAGTGGGGGGATAGCTACCCGACTGGTCAATTTTGCCAAACTGTTTACCGGCCGCCTGCCCGGCGCACTGTCTTACACTAACATCGTCGGTAATATGATGTTCGGTGCTATTTCCGGCTCAGCAATTGCAGCATCAACATCGATTGGCGGCGTGCTGGTACCGATGAGTGCAAAAGAAGGATACAGCCGCAGCTTTGCTGCCGCCGTTAACATTGCTTCTGCTCCTACCGGCATGCTCATTCCCCCGACCACAGCCTTTATTCTGTATGCACTGGCCAGTGGCGGTACATCCATTGCAGCACTATTTGCAGGAGGAATGGTCGCTGGCGTACTGTGGGGTGTAGGCTGCATGCTCGTCACCTGGTTTGTGGCAAAGCGACATAATTATCGCGTCTTTTTTGCGCTGCAAAAAGGAATGGCGCTTAAGGTAACCCTCGAAGCAGTCCCGAGCCTGCTATTGATCGTGATTATCGTGGGTGGCATCGTAAAAGGTATATTTACGGCCATTGAGGCCTCTGCTATAGCAGTCGTCTATACCCTTTTCCTGACATTGATATGCTATAAGACACTGAAAATAAAAGATATGCCGTCTGTATTTATTCAGACGACCGTGATGACGGGTATCATTATGTTTCTTTTGGCCACGTCCTCCGCAATGTCATTCTCCATGTCGATAACCAATATTCCCACTGCGCTAAGCGAAATGATTCTGAGCATTTCTGACAGCAAGGCGCTCATTTTGCTGGTGATTACGGTATTTTTGTTAATTATCGGCGCATTTATGGACATTGGCCCTGCAATTCTGATATTCACCCCTATTTTACTGCCAATAATGGTTAAACTGGGTGTTGATCCCGTGCATTTTGGCATCATCATGATCTATAACCTGGCAATTGGTACAATCACTCCTCCTGTCGGCAGTGGGTTATACGTTGGCGCAAGTGTCGGCAAGGTTAAAGTAGAAGAAGTTTTAAAACCGTTGATGCCTTTTTATATGGCGATCATCAGTGTACTTTTACTGATTACCTATCTGCCTGAGTTAACGTTATTCCTGCCGCGTCTGCTCGGTGTTATGTAAAACATACCCCCTCTTTCTCGTATGAAAGAGGGGGATGTAAAAAAAATCGGTTATCCGTAAGGATAACCGACAAAAGAAAAGCAAAGGCAGAGGAATTAATGATTAAAACGTATAACCGATACCAACACGGAAACGTGTTTGGCGCTCATCACTCGTGCTTCTTACAGAAACGTTACCAACTTCAACAAACGGAGACCATTGGCCTATCAGGTAAGCCGTTCTGAAATTGAATTCGTAGTTATCCTTACCATTATCAAACTGATCATACTTATTAGCTTTCTTGTAAATCCCTTCCAGAGTCCAGTCAAAATTATTCCATTTATATCCAGCCCAGACATCCATACGATTTATTTTATCATCATCGCGATCATCAGAAGATCGACGTACATATTCAAAACGGTAACGCGCACCTACCCACCAGCTTTCATTTAATGTCCAGGTTGCTCGCAAATAGGGCTTGTATGTTGAGTAGCCATTACCCGCTTCGAGTACAAAACCCGGTTGCCATGCAACATCTCCAGTTTTGAACTGATAACTTACCGTATATTCATTACCCTGTACTTCCATATCATTGAATGGACGATCGGTATCGTCGCCACCTGATTTTGAAATAGCTTCAATGGCAAAACCGAAACCGTTACCAAATCGATGAGATATATAAGCACGGTCATAATTTGCTTTACTATCATCAAGAAACTCATGACGAACATCAACATAGACCGCATGGGCGCTGGTGGTAACCAGAGGCAACAAAAGAAGAAGCGCTTTTTTCATAAAATAATATCCATATTAATTAATATCAACATATGCCATAGGCACTGTCGCTAACGTTAATATCCATATAAAAATGATTCAATATCATTGTGATTTTTTAATTAAATTTGAGCGCAAATTCAAAAATACGCAATAAATTTATGAAAAATATATTCATAAAATAAAGAAAATAATAAAAATAGACTTTTAAATGAATGTATTACCCGGCAAAAAAGAATGTAACCAAATGAATAAAAAGGTTTTCTTACAATTATTCAGTTAGTGAGTTAATAAATATTAGCTATTACCAACACAAATATAATCTCGCTATTTAGCTATTAGCGATGCAATTAGCGATTATCCTGGCTGGAGTGCCATGTACTAATAATCTATGGCATTCTGACAAAGGCAAACATGCTTAAAATATGTTAGCGCAATTTGAATCCATAAAACTAACACAGGCATATTTTTAAAAGCGCCGACCTAACAGTCAGACGTTAAATAAAAAAGCCCCCGCAGCCTAACCCTGCGGGGGCTTTCGTACCTCACCTTACGGCAAGGCTATGGATACAAACTTATTTTTTAGCTGCGAAACGTGCAGCAGCTTCGTCCCAGTTCACCACGTTCCAGAACTCTTTGATGTAGTCCGGGCGGCGGTTCTGGAATTTCAGGTAGTAAGCGTGTTCCCAAACGTCCAGGCCCACAATCGGGAAGCCGGATGCGCCAGAGATAGCTTCACCCATCAGCGGGGAATCCTGGTTAGCGGTAGAAACAACAGCCAGTTTGTCGCCTTTCAGCACCAGCCATGCCCAACCGGAACCGAAACGGGTCGCAGCCGCTTTTTCGAATTCTTCTTTGAATTTGTCAACGGAACCGAAATCGCGCTCGATAGCTGCTTTCAGATCACCCTGCAGGGTGGTGCCTTTTTTCAGGCCTTTCCAGAACAGGCTGTGGTTAGCGTGGCCGCCGGCATTGTTACGCAGGAAGGTTCTTTTCTCAGCCGGGATCTGGTCCAGTTTGGTGATCAGTTCTTCAGCAGACAGGGAAGCGAACTCCGGCAGGCTTTCCAGCGCGGTATTCGCATTATTCACGTAGGTCTGGTGGTGTTTAGTGTGATGGATTTCCATCGTCTGCTTATCGAAGTGCGGTTCCAGGGCATCGTATGCATAAGGCAGTGATGGCAGGGTATAGCTCATAATCTTCTCCATTATTGTCGGGCGGCAAAGTGTTAACGCCGCGTAAGCAGTTGGTTCATTATAGTTAATTAAATGATATTGAAAATGATTATCAATGCCGTAGTTTTTATAAGGTTATAACTTTCTGTTATGTGCCTGATTTTACGAGGCTTACAAGCCAGAAATACGTTGCCTATCAATGTGAAAGGCACAACCGCCTGGCTTTTTACGCAGAATGTAAAAGTGTGAAGCCACTCACCACGACATTGCTCTGATGGTCATTATTTGATTCACGGTGGCAATTAATGGAAGGTTAATAAATCGCATACTTTTTAAGCTCAACGGGTTGGCAGGAAGCCTGAACCAACAACAACCCGTTGAGGAAACAATAATGAATAATGCGATTATGATGGGCATTTTCTGGCATTTGATAGGCGCAGCCAGTGCAGCCTGTTTCTATGCCCCTTTCAAGAAGGTCAAACACTGGTCCTGGGAGACGATGTGGTCCGTTGGTGGCACCGTGTCGTGGCTTATTCTCCCCTGGACAATCAGTTCCCTGCTGTTACCCAATTTCTGGGCCTACTACGGCTCATTTAGCGCCTCAACCCTGATGCCGGTCTTTCTCTTCGGCGCGATGTGGGGCATCGGCAATATCAACTATGGCCTGACGATGCGCTATCTCGGCATGTCGATGGGCATCGGGATTGCGATTGGCATTACGCTGATTGTCGGCACGCTAATGACGCCGATTCTGAACGGTAACTTTGATGTGCTGATCAACACCAAAGGCGGCCGCATGACGCTGCTGGGCGTGCTGGTTGCGCTGATCGGCGTGGGCATCGTCACCCGCGCGGGCCAGTTGAAAGAGCGCAACATGGGCATTAAAGCGGAAGACTTTAACCTCAAGAAAGGGCTGTTGCTGGCGGTGATGTGCGGCATCTTCTCAGCAGGAATGTCATTCGCGATGAGTGCTGCAAAACCGATGCACGAAGCGGCGGCTGCGCTGGGCGTTGACCCCCTCTACGTCGCACTGCCTAGCTATGTCGTTATCATGGGTGGCGGCGCGCTGATCAATCTCGGATTCTGCTTTATTCGTCTGGCAAAAGTGAAAACATTGTCAGTAAAAGCGGACTTCTCGCTGGCAAAACCGCTGATCATCACCAACGTATTGCTCTCCGCGTTGGGCGGCCTGATGTGGTATTTGCAGTTCTTCTTCTACGCCTGGGGCCATGCCAAAATTCCGGCGCAGTATGAATACATCAGTTGGATGCTGCACATGAGCTTCTACGTGCTGTGCGGTGGTCTGGTTGGTCTGGTGCTGAAAGAGTGGGCCAATGCCGGTCGCCGTCCGGTCGGCGTGCTGAGTGTCGGCTGCGTGGTGATTATCATCGCGGCGAATATTGTTGGGCTGGGTATGGCGAGTTAATCAGGCAACCACTCCGGTGCGATGACGCCACTGACCTGGCGTCATCCCCACCTCGCGATTAAACACCACCGAAAAGTAGTTACTGTCCTCAAAACCGCACTGCATCGCCACCTTTCCGATCATCAAATCGGTATGCTGCAACAAATACTGCGCGTGGCAGATGCGCAACTGACGCAGATAGTGATTCACCGTCATGCCTGTCTGTTGGCGAAACTGCTGACGCAGCGCACGTTCGCTACAACCTTCCTGCGAACAAAACAGATCGAGAGAAAATGGACGATTCAGGCTTCCGGCAAGCGCACTCAGCAATCGGTCGAGCAATGCTTCGCTTTGCGTCGCTTCCAGATTATCGGTAGCGTAGCGATAACGTTTGAAAGAGACCACCAGTTGGGCAAAAAGCAACTCGGCCATTTCATTCGCCAGCGGTTCATCTTTACGGCTTTCATGCTCCAGTTGGGTGATGATTTGCCGCGTCTGAGTCATTCCGTTGCTGCCAATGCGCCAGTGCGGCGTCCAGGCACTGCCGTTCAGTCCGGGCAGGTAGTTTTGCCAGTCCAGATTAAGCTTCAGCCGCTCGGGGCAGTAGATAATATTCTGTAAAACCAGATCGTTAACCGAGGCGTAGGAGTGTTTATCTTCCGCGCGGATGTAGAAGAGATCGCCCCGCGTGATGCGATAAGGGCGATCGTTGAGCATATGCAGGCCGTTTCCGCGCCAGACCAGCACCAGCTCGCAAAATTCATGGGTATGCTCCGCAAAGACGTTTTGCGGATAACGATCGGCGACCGCCACCGCTTGCCCGGGGCGAGCAAAGAATTCCTCTTTTCGCAGAACTAAGTGACCCGACACAGCCATACCTCACGACTTATAACGCACTATTGTCGCAGTTCTACGCTGAGAAAACGTTGATAGCCGCCGCGTTACTGCAAGGTGGCATCACGGCCCTGGCGAATATCGCGCGGTGACCAGTCGAATTCCCGGCGGAACAGGGTGGAAAAGTGGTTGCTGTCGCCAAAGCCACAGTGGTAGGCAATATCCGTTACGCTTTCGTCGCTGTGGCGCAGCAGATGGCGGGCCTTAATCAAACGCAGGCGATTGAGATAACGCTGCGGCGTCAGGCCCGTCGAGTGTTTAAGCTGGCGATGAAGCGTGCGCAGCGACAGCGAAAACTGCTCGGCCAGCGCTTCCCAGCAGACATCTTCCGCAAAATGCTCTTCCAGCCAGGCCATCAACTGGTTCAGGCGTGCGTCATTATCAACACTGCCAGCAACCTGGGTTCCACGACGCAGCAACACCAGCAGTTGCATAAAGAGAATTTCGCGATTGGCGAGTGTTGCTGCATCCATGTTGTCATCCACCTGCGCCATTTGCTCGAGGATAAAGCGCACCTGTTGCAGGGTGCTCTGGCTTACGCGCCAGTGGGAAGGATAATTACCCTCTTTCTCCTGCGGCAGCAGTTGATCGAGCCCGGAAAGAAACTGGAACGCTTCCGGCGAGCGGTAAAGGACATTGGTCAGACAAAGGTTATCGGTGTGCTCATAAAGATGGCGATCCGTATCGCGAACAAAACAGACCGTACCGCCGCAAATGGTATGCGGCTGACCATTGAAAACATGAATACCGGTCCCCTGCTCAACAATCACAATTTCATGAAAATCATGATGATGCTCAGGAAAAGCGGGCTGCGGAAGTCGCGGTTCAATCGCTACAGGTAATCGCCCTGAACGGAAAAAATCCACACTGTGCAATACGGTCATAACGCCCCCACTCAATGAGAAAAGTTATCAGGATAGTAATCGGGGGTGGCTAACCTCACCTTAAAGTTTCGACACCAAAGGGCGCAAACCTGGTCGTTTTTTCAAGAAAGGCCGGGAAAGATCGGGAATTGCGGAGAGCGTCACACCCGCGCAATACGGGGCGATTGGCGGAAATTGTGAGCTCTCTCACGTCTACCTTTGCTTTCTTGCCAGCCGTCCATTTTGCTGTCAGTGATGAGAAGGTCACGCTCGTACGCGCTTCTTAGACTGGGTCCAATGACATTAAGAAGGACTCCAGCCATGACTCTTCGCCATTGTGTGGCCGTCGATTTAGGGGCATCCAGCGGACGCGTGATGCTTGCCCGCTACGACACCGGGCAACACACACTCTCTCTGCACGAAATCCACCGTTTCGTGAACTGCCTGCAAAAACAGGATGGATTTGATACCTGGGATATCGACGGGCTTGAGGCGGAGATCCGCACCGGCCTGAACAAGGTGTGCGAACAGGGCATCCTGATCGACAGCATCGGTATCGACACCTGGGGCGTGGATTACGTTCTGCTTAATCGCGACGGTCAGCGCTTAGGCCTGCCGGTCTCCTACCGTGATAGCCGCACCGACGGTGTGATGGCGCGGGCGATTGAACAGCTCGGGAAAGCGCAAATCTATCGCCGCAGCGGTATTCAGTTCCTGCCGTTTAATACACTCTATCAGCTACGCGCGCTGGTTGAACAGCAGCCGGAAATCGCCGCCGAGGCGGCCCATGCCCTGCTGATCCCCGATTACTTCAGCTATCGCCTGACCGGCAAAATGAACTGGGAATATACCAACGCCACCACCACGCAGCTGGTCAATATTCAGACTGATAACTGGGATGAAGACCTGCTGAACTGGACCGGCGCATCACCGAAATGGTTCGGAACGCCAACGCATCCTGGCAACGTGATTGGTCACTGGATTTGCCCACTGGGCAACAAAATCCCGGTGGTGGCCGTCGCGAGCCATGACACGGCAAGCGCAGTCATTGCTTCGCCGCTGGCGAACAAAGACGCCGCTTATCTCTCATCCGGTACCTGGTCATTGATGGGCTTTGAAAGCACTACGCCATACACCAGCGAATATGCCCTGGCAGCAAATATCACCAATGAAGGCGGTGCAGAGGGGCGTTATCGGGTGCTGAAAAACATTATGGGATTGTGGCTGCTTCAGCGTGTGATTAAAGAGCAGAACATCACTGACCTGCCTGCATTGATTGCCGAAACGGAACAACTCAGCGCCTGCCGTTTCCTGATCAACCCCAATGAAGACCGTTTTATTAACCCGGACAACATGAGCGCTGAAATTCAGGCCGCCTGCCGCGAGACCTCGCAGCCGGTGCCGCAGCGCCCTGCCGAACTGGCGCGCTGTATTTTCGACAGCCTTGCCCTGCTTTACGCCGACATTCTGCACGAACTGGCACACCTGCGCGGAAAACCGTTCAGCCAGCTGCATGTTGTCGGTGGCGGTTGCCAGAACCACTTACTCAACCAGCTTTGTGCCGACGCCTGCGGCGTGACGGTGGTGGCGGGCCCGATTGAGGCCTCCACGCTCGGCAATATCGGTGTTCAGCTGATGACGCTGGAAGAACTGGGCACCGTTGATGATTTCCGTCAGGTGGTGACCGACAACTACGGCCTGACCACCTTCACCCCTCATCCTGAAAATGAAATTGCCCGCTACGTTGCGCAGTTTCAGCAAAAACGACTGACAAAGGAGCTTTGCGCATGACCACTCAACTTGAACAAGCCTGGGAACTGGCGAAACAGCGTTATTCCGCCATTGGCATCGACGTCGAAGAGACCCTGCGTCAGCTCGATCGCCTACCGGTATCCATGCACTGCTGGCAGGGCGATGACGTCGCCGGTTTTGAAAACCCGGAAGGCAACCTGACTGGCGGCATTCAGGCGACAGGGAATTACCCAGGAAAAGCGCGCAACGCGACTGAACTACGTGCCGATCTGGAACAGGCACTGAGCCTGATACCAGGTCCCAAGCGTCTGAATCTGCACGCTATTTACCTCGAATCTGAGACGCCGGTTTCCCGCGATCAGATTAAACCTGAGCACTTTAAAAACTGGGTGGAATGGGCGAAAGCGAATCAACTGGGTCTCGATTTCAACCCGTCCTGCTTCTCGCATCCACTGAGCGCCGACGGCTTCACGCTCTCTCATCCGGACGCAAAAATTCGTCAGTTCTGGATTGATCACTGCAAGGCCAGCCGCCGCATCTCCGCTTACTTCGGTGAGCAACTGGGCACGCCGTCAGTGATGAATATCTGGATCCCGGACGGCATGAAAGATATCACCGTCGACCGCCTGGCGCCGCGCCAGCGTCTGCTCAATGCACTGGATGAAGTCATTAGCGAAAAACTGAACCCGGCGCACCACATTGATGCGGTGGAGAGCAAGCTGTTCGGTATTGGCGCAGAAAGTTACACCGTGGGCTCTAACGAATTCTATATGGGCTACGCCGCCAGCCGCCAGACCGCGCTGTGCCTGGATGCGGGCCACTTCCACCCGACGGAAGTGATCTCCGACAAAATCTCCTCCGCCATGTTGTACGTTCCGCGTCTGCTGCTGCACGTCAGCCGCCCGGTGCGCTGGGACAGTGACCACGTGGTGCTGCTGGATGACGAAACTCAGGCCATCGCGAGCGAAATTGTGCGCAACGATCTGTTCGACCGCGTACACATTGGCCTCGACTTCTTCGATGCTTCCATCAACCGCATCGCGGCGTGGGTTATCGGTACCCGCAACATGAAGAAAGCCCTGCTGCGCGCCCTGCTCGAACCCGTCGATGAGCTGCGTAAGCTGGAAGCGGATGGCGATTACACCGCACGCCTGGCGCTGCTGGAAGAGCAGAAATCTCTGCCATGGCAGGCGGTGTGGGAAATGTATTGCCAGCGCCACGACACGCCTGCGGGCAGCCAGTGGCTGGAGAACGTACGCGCGTATGAAAAAGATATTTTGAGTAAACGCGGGTAAACAACCCTCACCCCAGCCCTCTCCCTGAGGGAGAGGGTGAAATCAAAACCAGACAATCCCCTCTCCCTGTGGGAGAGGGTTAGGGTGAGGGGTAACCCCCGCACCGCCCAAACAGGAACTCGAATACTATGCAATCCATCACTCAATCCTGGTTCGTCCAGGGAATGATCAAAGCCACCTCTGACGCCTGGCTGAAAGGCTGGGATGAACGTAACGGCGGTAACCTGACGCTACGTCTGGACGAAGCCGACATCGCTCCTTACGAGGCTGATTTCCACAAAGAACCACGCTATATCGCACTCAGCCAGCCGATGCCGCTGCTGGCGAACACCCCGTTCATCGTCACCGGCTCCGGGAAATTCTTCCGCAACGTTCAGCTCGATACCGCCGCAAACATCGGCGTCGTTAAAGTGGACAGCGACGGCGCGGGCTATCACATCCTGTGGGGATTAACCCATGAGGCGGTGCCGACGTCTGAATTACCAGCCCACTTCCTGTCGCACTGCGAACGCATCAAGGCAACCAACGGTAAAGATCGCGTGATCATGCACTGCCACGCCACCAACCTGATTGCCCTGACCTACGTGCTGGAAAATCGCACCGACGTGATCACCCGCCAGTTGTGGGAAGGCAGCACCGAATGTCTGGTGGTGTTCCCGGACGGCGTCGGCATTCTGCCGTGGATGGTGCCGGGCACGGACGAAATCGGCCAGGCGACCGCTGTGGAAATGCAGAAACACTCGCTGGTGCTGTGGCCGTTCCACGGGGTATTCGGCAGCGGGCCGACGCTGGACGAGGCGTTTGGTTTGATCGATACCGCCGAGAAATCCGCAGAAGTGCTGGTGAAAGTCTACTCCATGGGCGGCATGAAACAGACCATCACGCGTGAAGAGCTGATTGCGCTTGGCAAACGCTTTAGTGTTACCCCGCTCGCCAGCGCCCTCGCGCTCTAACCTATCCGCTCACGCCCGGCGACAACGGTTGCCGCCGGACATAGGGCTTTTAATTTAAGGAGAAATATCATGAGCTTTATGTTGGCGCTTCCCAAAATCAGCCTGCACGGTGCGGGCGCGATTGCCGATATGGTCAACCTTGTTGCGAACAAACAGTGGGGCAAAGCGCTGGTAGTCACCGACGGGCAACTGGTGAAGCTGGGTCTGCTGGATAGCCTGTTTACCGCACTCGATGCGCAGAATATGTCTTACCATCTTTTTGATGAGGTGTTTCCTAACCCCACCGAAGAACTGGTGCAAAAAGGCTTTGCGGCGTATCAGGACGCGAACTGCGATTTCATCATCGCCTTTGGCGGCGGCAGCCCGATCGACACCGCCAAAGCGATCAAAATTCTGACCGCCAACCCTGGCCCGTCTACCGCCTACTCCGGCGTGGGCAAAGTTAAAAATGCCGGCGTGCCGCTGGTTGCCATTAACACCACCGCAGGCACCGCCGCCGAGATGACCAGCAACGCAGTGATCATCGATACCGCGCGCCAGGTGAAAGAAGTCATTATCGATTCCAATATTATTCCGGATATCGCCGTAGATGACGCCAGCGTGATGCTGGACATTCCGGCGTCCGTCACCGCGGCCACCGGTATGGATGCGCTGACTCACGCGATTGAAGCTTACGTTTCCGTTGGCGCGCATCCGCTAACTGACGCCAACGCGCTGGAAGCCATTCGTCTGATCACCCAGTGGCTACCGAAAGCGGTCGATGATGGCCATAACCTGGAAGCCCGCGAGCAGATGGCGTTTGGTCAGTATCTGGCAGGAATGGCGTTCAACAGCGCCGGTCTTGGCCTGGTACACGCACTGGCGCACCAACCGGGCGCAACGCACAATCTGCCGCACGGCGTGTGCAATGCCATCCTGCTGCCGATCATCGAAAACTTTAACCGCCCGAACGCCGTCGCGCGTTTTGCACGCGTCGCGCAGGCAATGGGCGTCAATACACAGGGCATGAGCGATGAAGCAGCCAGTATGGAAGCCATCAACGCGATTCGTAAACTGAGCGCCCGCGTGGGTATTCCGGAAGGTTTCAGCAAGCTGGGCGTGACGAAAGCAGATATCGAAGGCTGGCTGGACAAAGCGTTGGCTGACCCTTGCGCGCCGTGCAACCCGCGTACCGCCAGCCGTGATGAAGTTCGCGAGCTGTATCTGGAGGCGTTATGATCCGCAAAGCCTTTGTGATGCAGGTGCATGCCGACGCGCATGAAGAGTATCAGCGTCGTCATAACCCTATCTGGCCGGAACTGGAAGCCACGCTAAAGTCCCACGGTGCGCACCATTACGCCATTTATCTCGATAAAGAGCGTAACCTGCTGTTCGCGACGGTAGAAATTGAATCAGAAGAGCGCTGGAACGCGGTGGCGAATACCGACGTTTGCCAGCGTTGGTGGAAGTACATGACCGAGGTTATGCCGGCTAATCCGGATAACAGCCCGATAAGCGTAGAATTGAAAAACGTTTTTTATCTTGATTAAGTGTTTCTCTCACATAAAAAAGCCTGCGATGCAGGCTTTTTTATTATGTCGGTTTGAATAAACCTTAGAAGTAATATTTGAAGCGAACGCGAGCACCGTAGCGGTCATCGTTATCCGTATGATTCTTCGCGTTATCGTTATCGCTGTTAATCATAGAGTAGTACGCGCCCAGGTAAATATTGAAGTTCTTCATATTCATTACATCCGGAATCAAATAAGAAGCATGGATGGTATGAATATCGTAAGTACCTTCGTTATAAATCCAGTCGTCGTCGTCGTGCTTAATCAGGCCAGCATAATCATCGATGGTGTTATGCGCGTAGATATAGCCGAGTTCGAAGTTTCTCCACAAGGCGTTTGCTGCTGCAGTAAAGTCTTTTTCGTTGTTGGCATCCAGATACGCGGTGTTCAGGTTAACCACAATTCCGTTTTCCGGATCGGTTTTCTGGCCGTTCCAGGTCATGGTTAAGCCGTAACCGGTACGGTCGGACTGATCAATAAATTTACCGTTGCTGTTGGTGTAACCGTACGCATTATTAATGACGTTCGATTCCATTGCCGCAGAAATAGAGAACTCATCCTGGGAGTATGCAATAACGGGACGCAGATAAATTACGTTTTTCTGCTGCTCCATATCACGACCGTGGAATTCGCCATCCTGATACAAGGAGGTACCATCTTCCAGCAGGCTGTTCACTTCGAAATACCAGTTATCAACTTGTTTACTTAACAAGAAGTTACCGCCCGCATCGGAACGACCACGACCTTCTTTCATCATATAGATATAGCCGCTACCGTCATCATAGAGGTCATTCGCGGTGTTACCCGAATGCTCTACGAAGGTATCCTGATTAAGCGGGAACATATCGTATGCTTCGAAGCGACCCACTTTGATTTTCCAGTCATTTTCCTGGCCAAAGTAGAACATCGCATCATCAAGGTTGACCGTACCGTTCAAATCACCCAGCGGCTGGACAGAGAAACCGGCATAGTAGCCGTTATTCATTTTACGAATGCCGTCAAAGCCCAGTGCTACACGACCATTGATATTCCACTGTTCGTTTGTAGGGTCACTGCTTAAGCTTGCATTGGTGGCGGCCAGCATACCGTGCTTACTTTCCGCATCCATATTGAATTCCACGTCGCCGTAGAATTTGATATCGCCATAGCCAGAAAGATTTAACGTCGGCATAGTGACATTTTTACGGGTTTCATCCGTAGATTGTTGCCCGTTCACCGCTGTATTACCTTGCGCGGCCTTAATTTCTTTAATTTCCGCGGCCTGTTCAACCTGAAGCTGCTGAACTTTACGCTCTGCCTGAGTCGCGCGGCTTTCCGCAGCTTCCAGACGATTTTCAAGCATTTCCAGACGCTGTTCTAACGTCATTGTTCTTGGTTTTGCAACACCGGTGTTTGCCACTAACAACAAACCAATGGCGATAGATAATGTTGTTTTCTTCATTATTCGCTTTCCTTGAGATAACTAATAATTAGCAAAACTCTGCGCGATCTTATTCATCTTTTTTATATAAACTTGATGAATATAGTTTTAGTAGAGCAGCCGGGCGCAAAATCACATTACAGCATCAATCCCATTGATTTGGTTTCTCACGCCTCAGAAGCTAATAAATATTAGCCAAATAGTTCCGCAAGTAAATGCAGACATTCTTCATATCGTGAGCAAGGTAACACTGGAAATAAAATTAAATAAATGAACAGACGTTAATATTTTTTGAAGGAATTTAATTTTATATTCAATTTATTATTTATATAAATAATATGAATTACAAAATATATGAAATAGATTAAATATATGATTGTGCGCACAGACGTGCGCACGACAGGCTAATTTTGCTCAGCAACCAGAATCGCCAGGGTATCAGGCTCCAGCGCTTTAAAAATATGCGCCTGATCGCCAGGATAGCAGATGTAATCCCCCTCACTTAACTCTTCCGGCGCATCGGTTAACCCAACCAGCGCGCGACCTTGCATCACAATAATGTGTTCTACCGAACCGACAGGATGGGGTTGTGAGATACGATCCGCGCCTGGCTGCGTTGTCAGCAGATAGATATCGCGACGCGCGCCGGGTGGACAAGTTGCCAACAGCGTCGCCTGATAATTCGCCTGCTCCGCCAGCACTTTCACCCCTTCGCCCCGACGAATCACCTGCGTCTTCTGCACTTGTGGTTCGAGCAGACGGCTGAAAGGGATATCCAGCGCGACGCAGAGCGACCACAGCGTTTCCAGGCTAGGATTACCATTTCCCGCTTCAAGCTGGGAGAGCGTCGATTTCGCAATACCGGCACGACGGGCGATTTCCGCCAAAGACAGCCCTGTCCTCATACGCTCGCGTACCAGACTTTTTGCGATCACGCTGATTGGCTGCGTCATAATGCCACTCCATTTTTCTATTGATTGGATGAATTTATCATCTTGAAAAGCCCTTCTGTTGCGTTCATTATAATGGAAATTCGTTCGATATAGCCAACGGTCATGTTCAAAAAACATTTTGGTTGCCTGAAAGGTGACACCTTAAAAGCGATTTTCCTGGTCTGTCTTGCGGTCGGGATCGTCGCAGTTTCCTACGGCTCGCTGGCAATGGCGTACGGTTTTCCGCTGTGGGTGCCGCTCATTCTTTCACTCACCGTACTGGCGGGCGCATCTGAATTTATGTTTATCGGTATCGTTGCCAGTGGCGGGAACCCACTCGCGGCAGCGGTAGCGGGACTGCTGGTTAACGCACGCCATTTCCCGTTTGGTATTACCGTCCGTGACCTGGTGGGCAAACGCATGCTGAGTTTTCTCGGCTGCCACATTATGAATGATGAGAGTGTCGTTTTTGGCCTATCACAACCGACCCCAGAACAACGTAAAGCGGCATTCTGGCTATGCGGGCTGGGTGTTGCTTTTGTTTGGCCTGCGGGAACGCTTCTGGGTGCGGGCGTCGGCAAACTTCTTCCCTCCCCGGAAACTATTGGCCTCGATGCCGTGTTCCCGGCCATTCTGCTGGCGTTAGTGCTTCCGGCACTGAAGAAAAGTAAAACGTCACTTATCCGCGCATCCAGCGGAGCGGCTATCTCACTGGCTTCCGTACCTTTCGCGCCGGTCGGTTTACCCGTCCTGCTTTCCATGCTCGGCTTACTGGCGAGGAGAAAATAATGGACGACACCACGCTGATTATTCTGGGAATCGCGCTGCTTTCTGCGGGTACCTATTTAATGCGCCTGGGCGGAGCAAAGCTGGGCGGGCGTTTACAGTTTTCTGAACGATCTCAGGCGCTGTTATCAGATGCCGCTACCACGTTGTTATTTGCCGTGGCGCTGGCAACCACCTTTTACGAAGGTGAACATTTTGCCGGTCTGGCACGTGTTCTGGGCGTGGGCTTCGCGGTATTTCTGGCGTGGAGAAAATGCCCGTTAATCGTGGTGATTTTCGCGGCGGCGATCGTGACGGGGTTGTTGCGGTTGGCGGGAATACATTAAGAAAAAGCGCCCCGAGGGCGCGTTACTGGATGTGCGTTTTTACCCAATCACTAAGAACCTGAACATCGGGTAACGTTTGCTGATCAACAATAAAAGTTGGTCCAATCTGCATTGGCTGCGCACGCTCCGCCAACGAGGCAAGTTCCGGGAGATAATCCTCACCAGGATGTCCGGGTTTACGATCTTGTAAGCGCTGCGCATAACGCGAAACAGCAAGTTCTGGCGATACCTGGTTCCAGATCTCCAGCACATTTTCCACCCCAGCCTGTTGCATCAGCTTTTGTAATACTTCACGTGACTGAAAGCCGAACCAGGCATCAACTAACCAGACAACACTGGCAGGCGACTGCCCAACGATAGACCAAATCACTTCGTAAGCCGCATAACCGAGCTGTCGGTTAAAAGCCCTATCGATATCGGTAAAGCGAGACATGAAAGGCTCTTTAACGCCATCGATAGTCAGAAAGGGTATGCCAAATATTTCTGAAAGCTGGCGGGTAACCGTGCTTTTTCCTGAAGCAGGGATTCCATTGACTAAAATAACCGTCTTTCCACTCACTAACAGATCTTGTTTCATAACAGTGCGATCACCTCTTCTTTTGAGTGTGCCGCACGTAACTTTGCCAGACGTTCGCTATTGTCGAGCAATGCAACGATTGCCTGTATCCCTTCTTCAATATGCGCATTGCTGTCCTGCGCGCCAAACATAATCACTATATCCGCGGCTTCACTATCAGCAAAAGAAATCGGTTTATCAAGCAAAACCAGGCTAAAACAGTTATGCCGGACACCACATTCAGGCCGAGCATGAGGAATCGCAATCCCCTCATCGAAAACATAATAGGCTCCGTGAGCCAGCGTGTTTTCAATCACTGCCTGACCATACTGCGTGGAGATATAACCTTTCTTCACCAACGGACTAGCAGCAAGGTGGATCACTTTCTGCCAGTCAGACTCCTGAACGCCAACCTGGATTGCATCAGCTTCTACAAGGGAATCTTTTATCGTCATCATTACTCCTTAGATATTACGCCGAATAATATTGCGTAATTCATCGATACGTATAAATAACGAATCAACTTCTTGTCGATACGTTTTGCTTTTCGCATATACCGACAATGCACGATTATAAATCAACATTAATGCTTTCTGTGTTTCACTATTACCAGGCTCGCCCTGAAGTTGACTCTCCAGCGATGCTATTTCTGCAGCCAGAATGGAGGATTGCTCATCATAATCTTGTGATAAGTGTTCCTCTTTTTTCCATAATGATTTCAATAATTGAAACATAGTCATCTCCCGCCCTGACGGATGACAGGGCAAACCTGATAATTAAGCGTAGTGAAGATTATTTAAATAAAGCGATCTTTTCCATTAATACTTTGGTAACAGCGTTATTTGCAGGAATTAAAAATTTCCGCACACTATCATTGACTTTCCCTTTCTCAAAAGTCGTTTTACATTGATCGACCCACTGTACATTCATTTCCGTGCCAACATTGACTTTATTGATTCCTTCCGTGACTGCCAGTCGTATATCTTCATCGCTCACACCCGTACCTCCATGGAGAACCAACGGTACCCCAGTTTTGGCGCTAATCTATTGCAAACGCGTATGCTGTATTTGCGCTTTACCAGTATATAAACCATGAACAGTCCCCACAGAAACGGCCAGCATGTCTACGTTCGTCTCGTCCACAAATCGCTTCGCATCTTCTACTGTTGTGAAGCAAATATCCTCTGCAGCAACGGCTTTACCATCCTCTGATCCGCCAATTGCGCCGAGTTCCCCTTCGACAGTTATCTTCCGTGGTCGCGCCATTTCAACAACAATACGTGTATTAGCAATATTCTCTTCCAGAGAAAGATGGGAGCCATCATACATAACGGATGAAAATCCGGCATCCATTGCGGTTTCAATAGCATTAATATTCGAACAGTGATCTAGATGTAAACACGTTTGAACATTTTCACTTTTTGCTAAAGAATATACTGAATCTACTAATAATCGATAACCAAGATATTCTGCGGTTCCGGTTGAGATCTGAATCATTAATGGGCTGTTGCTCTGTTGTGCCGCTTTGAAAAAAGCAGGTAGCATTTCAATACAGTGCAAATTAAATGAACCTATTGCTTTAAAGTTCCGCTCTTTAGCAATGCTAAGAATATCATTGAAATTATACAGACTCATGAACATTTTCCCCTTTCGGTGTTGTTGATTTACCGTTTACGAACCATGCCAGTGCGGCAACAAAAACAATAAACAAGGCAACAAATAACCAGTTATTCTGGAATGCGTGGCCTAATACCAGGCCTGAGCTAATAACATCCGAATCGCTAAACGTTACACCGGTAAAACCATAGCTTTCGAGCATCGGAACCAGAATCGCAGGTAGGAATGTGATAAATAAACCGTGGACTACACCACCAATTACTGCACCACGTCGCCCGCCCATTGCGTTGCCAAATACGCCAGCCGTACCGCCGGCAAAAAAGTTGGTTAATAGCCCAGGTAAAATCATCGCCAGACCAAACATTGGAAAGACCAACATACCGATAATCGAGCCGACTGTTGTCGCCAGAAATCCAACGATGACCGCGTTAGGTGCATAAGGAAACAGAACCGGGCAATCCAGTGCAGGCTTCGCGTCCGGGACGATACGCATTGCGATGCCGCGAAACGCTGGAACCAATTCATTCAGTAACAGCCGCACACCGCTATAAAGGACAAACACACCAGCCACAAACTGGATGGATTGCATAAACGCGTACATCAGGTAGTTAACACCGTTAGAAAACTTACCAATGTATTCCGGCCCTGCTGCCAACGCAGGAATCAGATACATAGGAACCATCACTACGGCCATCGCAAGGTAGGTATCCTGCAAAAACTTAAAGTTATCAGGTAACTCCAGATCTTCTGTAGATCGGGAGCCTTTACCCACAACTTTAGCCACCGCAGCCTGCACCAGATAGCCAATCGTGCAGAAATGCCCGAGTGCAACATCATCTGAGCCGGTAATACGCCTGACTACCGGTTGCGCCAGCGCTGGCATCAAAACGGCCATCGCGCCACCAAAAATGCCGCCCGTCAGGATCAGTGCCAGCCCCGTTAACCCTGCTTTATAGCCAATGACCGCACCAATGGTCGCCATCCACAGCAAAGCCTGCCCGGTAAGAAAGATGTATTTTAGAGGCGTAAGACGCGCAATAATGATATTTACAGCAAAAATAACCATCAGCGTCAGCGCTACCTCTGAACCCAATTCCCGGTTGGCAAGGCCCGCAATAGCAGCTACATCCGTGATGTAGCCCTTCATACCAAAACCTTGGGTAAAAATATCATTCAGGAATGTCAGTGTAGCAACAATGATATTAATACCGGCCATCATAATTAAAAAACCAAGTAAGGTTTTAAATGTTCCTTCAGCCGTTTTCCCTGGTGATTTTTTTTGTAATATCAGCCCCAACATCGCAATAAATGCGATCAATATTGAAGCCTGCCCGAGCAAATCTTTTACGATAAATTCTATGAAGCTATTCATGATCTGCTACCTTCAAATTACGCTCCTTTAAGAATAAGATAATCTTATCTTCAATTTCATCTTTATCTGTGAGCTTATTCAAGACGATAACTCTTTTTATTTCTTCAGCACTGGCATCTGCTGTTAATATATCTGCAAATGTCTTTTGCGTGAGAATAATATCTGATTTAAATGCTCCTGCTTCAGATACCGTAGTATGTTCAATTTGCGCAGGAATCTCTAGTTTTTTCAAAACAGCCTTTGCCGTCATTTCGATGGCAAAACTCGAACCAAGGCCGCAGCCACATACGCAAAGAATTTTCAGCATGTAAGGTCTCCTCAAATAATATTGAGTTGTTTGGCTAATTTATAACGATGTCCTTCTGTATCTACCAGTCGTTTTTTCATACTTACTAAATCTATCGGAATAGGTTTGTTGCTAGAATTAATAATAATGGCTTTATTTTTCATCCCAGTTTGAATGCATCGAACGACTTCGCTTGCCATGATAGTTCCCTGATAGATCTCCTCACACGTCGGGTCACCATTTCGCAAACCGTAACCAACGATAGTTTTGCGAATTCGAACACCGATCAGCGGTTCAAGCTGTTTAATCATCGTATCTATTGCTCCCTGAAATCCCGGAGAGTATTCCCTGGTATAACCTTCGGAACAGAGAATAATTACACTATTTTGATGACTTAATCTCAGTTTTACACGCTCAGCTAACGTTTCAAGTGGCATCTGGGATTCCGGAATGAGAGCAATATCAGCATTGCTTTTGATAGCAGACTGTAACGTTAACTCGCCGCAGTAACCGCCTAAAAGTTCTACCATAAAAACACGCCCAGGCAATGCTCTTCCTGTATTTCTTAACCGCGAAACCTCCTTAATAATTTGCTCACAAGCGGTTGAAAAACCAATGGTGTAGTCACTCCCATATACATCATTATCAATTGTCATTCCTACACCAAAACAATTGATATCAAACTCACTTAATATATTGAGAAACTGTAGACTTCCATCCCCACCAGCCATAATCAATACATCAATACGCAGTGATTTTATTTTTCTGGCGATCGCCTCATATTCACTACGCAGTAATCTTCTGGTCGTCCTCCCGGATGTGATCAACGGAATAGACGCAACGGAGAAATCAACTAAGTCTCGCCATGCCACATCATGGTGATTTTTCTCCAGCAGCCCAGGAATACCCCCATTAAAAAGAGTAATTTCTGCGTTTGCCAGCTTCGCAATCTGGTATATGAAATTATTGATACCAGATACATCTCCACCACTAATGACAATACCGATTTTCATCGTGTTTCCTCCAGACTTTCTGTGAAAACATTTTTCCCTGACTTCAAGGTGCATATTTGCAACGAAGATCACAATATGCTTATATTTTTGTCGATACCTAATATTGACATGGATGTTTTTTAAACATTTTTTGTGATAAGCATCTCACAAAAAAAGATGAGCACAATGAAGTTTAATTATTTATTCTTTTGTTTTTCAGTTGGTTACTGAATAAATTGAAGGGGTTTGTTTGAACGATATTTTATTAGGCTGATCGAGTTTTATGAGAGTAAAAATTTGTGATACTGACCGCATTTTATTATGGAAAGGAAGTGGAAGGGTATTTAACTTCGGTGCACGTTAACTGTGGGACTGTCGCAGCACGCACAAAACGCATACGGCATCTGCACAAATTGTCATTTGTCCCCGTGTTGTAATGCGCGCTCAACATAAACAAAAAAAAGCGCCCCGAGGGCGCTCTTTCGACAATAACGTTGGCTTATTTATTCAGTTCTGCGGTCATGTGCACGCGGTTACCGGTAAAGGCCTGAGTAATTTTGTAAGACGATGCGCCAGCTTGTTCTGCTTTGGCGGCGATTTTCGCTTCAGCGCTGTCCAGCGTAGAGGCGGTTGCAGAAACAGTCTGTGCAGCGAAAGAACCAAAAGAAGCAGACAGAGCGATAACAGCGACAAAAGTTTTGATGCTTTTCATGATATAAACCCTTTCACTTAGTTGTTTGAGTAAGGCACCGTGCCTTGATGTGATAAATGATAGGTCGATTCATCACCGACTGAAAGCGGAAGGATTTGCCAGAGTAATTCAATTTATTTGAAGCACTCTGGCACACCAGACATCAGAACTCACGTTCAAGATGGTAACTGTTGTAGGTGTCGATTAAATCGTTATAGGCATCCACAACCGCGGCATGCGTGCCTTCAACCAGTCGACTATTTCCATTGTTGATCATATAGGTATCATGCTCATCATAAGCCACTTTATCTCTAACGCGACGAAGACGTTTTTTCACGGCCGCCTGGAATTTTTCCAGTTCGGAAATGTAGCCCGGGAAACTGCGGTGCTTGTCGATATCTGCATTCACTTTTTCACTCAGTTGCTTGATGTGGTCACCAAAATCAGCAAGTTGTTTCGATACAGAAGCCACATCAAAATCGTCACGGTATACACCATCATTAATCGTCTCTGCCTCCAGAATCGTTAATAACGTATAATATTTAATCGATTTACCCTCTTTTTGTTCCGTAGCTTTTATGTCATTAACAGAACGTTCCCGACTCATAATATTAATATTTTCTATATAATTTTTAGCAATCGGACCGAAGGCATCGTATTGGCTTATAAACTTTTTATGGAATGCTTTCGCGCCTGCAAAACTATCATCTTTATAATCCTGCTGGTCGTAGTACTTATTCATGTCGTTGATCGTGGTTGCCAGTGCTGGCGCAGCATCACTGAAGGCCAAAGCAGCGGAATCCAGAGGTTCAAAATTCGGCTTAAGTTGAGCAACTCTTTTAATATCGTTACGGCAATCCGAAATAAACGCGGGATAGACTGGCCCCATAAGAGAGAGGTTAGGCTCCTGCCCGGTTGGCCCGGCACGGAAATCAGCTAGCTTATCGGCATAACCATGAACGTTCCGATTAATCGCAGTCTGTAGAGTGTTATAACACTCAATATATACGTTAAGTTTTTGGTTCAATACTGTATTACTATCGAACTCTGGTGCCGATGATGCAGGAGATTCCGTTTTTTCTGCGGCTTGTTCTGTGGACTGGGTAGCAGGCTTATCCTCTTTGTTGTCATCACAGGCAACCAGACTGGTGGAAATCAACGCAGCAATAATAACCGATGATAATAAATTCCTTTTCATTAAAAAACCTTATAAATAAAGAGTAAAAATAAATTATAAGGTTATTTAAAAGGGAAAGGAATTTATTGAAAAATATCAATCATAATAAATACTGAATTCAATATTCATTATAACTAATATATTTATCACCAATAATTACTCGCCAGCAATTAATCGCTGCGGATGCGTGTAAATCGTCGCTCTGCCAGGTTTGCAAAAACCCACCAGCGTCAGGTTGCAGCGTTCGGCCACTTCCACGGCAAGCGTCGTCGCAGCAGAAACCGCAAACAGGATCTCGACGCCGCACATGGCAGATTTCTGCACCATCTCATAGCTGGCGCGGCTGGAAACCAGCGCAGCGCCGTGTTGCCAAAGGTCACCCTCTTTCGCGCGATGACCCAGCAGTTTATCGAGCGCTACGTGACGGCCCACATCTTCATGCCCACCCACCAGTTCGCCCGAGGGCATGACCCACGCCGCCGCGTGCGTACAGCCGGTTTCGCGGCCTACGGGCTGCACATCATTTAAATGTCTGAGCGCATGATCGAGATGTGAAAGGTCAAACGTTTGGGTAAAAGGCAACGGCTTGATGGGTTTGCCGATGTCGTTGAGCTGCTCAACGCCGCAGACACCGCAGCCAGTACGCCCGGCCAGCGCACGACGGCGCTCTTTAAGGCCCATAAAACGGCGGCTGGAGAGATCGATCTGCACTTCCAGGCCGTTGCAGGCCTGTGTGACTTCGATACCAAAAATTTCCCGTGGGTGCTCAATGATGCCTTCTGAAAGCGAAAAACCAATAGCAAAAGCTTCCAGATCTTTCGGCGTCGCCATCATTACGACGTGAGAGATGCCGTTGTAGACCAACGCAACGGGAATTTCTTCAGCAAGAATATCCTGAGTAGGTTGCATAATCTGTGGCCTTCTGAAGACAGAACGCTCGACGGCACCGATAAGTTGCGACGATGGTTTGACTTCATCTTTAAAATTAAACACGGCAAATACTCTGAACAACGACGGAAAAGGAGAGGTGTCTATTCCATCACATCCGGAGGGAATCAGGGCTTATTATGGATCAAGTTTCTGGTGCAATAACACTCAATCTTCAGTTTCGCTCATCCTTTCGGATCAAAAAACCGATGAAAAGATAATTACCACCAATGGGTTAACCACGTTAAACGCATGGTATTTTTTGCGCGTAATTCGCTTTAAATGCGATCATTATCACAATTCAATGTTAATGCGCGCAAATTCTGTTCACCCGCCGTTAACCGCATTGGAACAAGCCTACCGAAATTGTGGTATTCTGATTCAACGTCCTCCAGGAACTGAGGACGCTAACTATTCAGCATCTTTGCGGCGCACGCGGCGAAGAAAAATTACAAGCAATGACAATGTCGAAACAAGGAGCGAACCATGCAGGTCAGCAGAAGGCAGTTCTTTAAGATCTGCGCTGGCGGTATGGCAGGCACCACGGCAGCAGCGCTGGGATTTGCCCCCAGCGTTGCACTGGCGGAAACGCGGCAATATAAGCTGCTGCGCACCCGTGAAACCCGTAACACCTGCACATATTGTTCCGTCGGCTGTGGGCTGTTGATGTACAGCCTCGGCGATGGCGCAAAAAACGCTAAAGCGTCCATTTTCCATATCGAAGGTGACCCGGATCATCCGGTAAACCGTGGTGCGCTCTGCCCGAAAGGCGCTGGCCTGGTGGATTTTATCCACTCCGAAAGCCGCCTGAAATTCCCGGAATATCGCGCGCCTGGCTCCGATAAATGGCAGAAAATCAGTTGGGATGAGGCATTCGACCGCATCGCGAAACTGATGAAAGAAGACCGCGACGCCAACTACGTTGCACAGAATGCCGAAGGCGTGACCGTTAACCGCTGGCTCTCCACCGGGATGCTGTGCGCATCCGCGTCGAGCAATGAAACCGGCTATTTAACACAGAAATTCTCCCGCGCGCTGGGTATGCTCGCGGTCGACAACCAGGCGCGTGTCTGACACGGACCAACGGTAGCAAGTCTTGCTCCAACATTTGGTCGCGGTGCGATGACCAACCACTGGGTCGACATCAAGAACGCCAACCTGATCGTGGTGATGGGCGGTAACGCCGCTGAAGCTCACCCTGTAGGGTTCCGCTGGGCGATGGAAGCGAAAATTCACAACGGCGCGAAGCTGATTGTGATCGATCCTCGTTTCACGCGTACGGCGTCGGTGGCCGACTTCTATGCGCCGATCCGTTCCGGTACTGACATTACGTTCCTGTCGGGCGTTATGCTGTACCTGCTGAACAACGAAAAATTCAACCGTGAATACACCGAAGCCTATACCAACGCCAGCCTGATCGTGCGTGAAGATTTTGGCTTTGAAGATGGCCTGTTCACCGGCTACGACGCGGAAAAACGCAAGTACGATAAAACCAGCTGGAACTACGAGCTGGATGAAAACGGCTTTGCCAAACGCGATACCACCTTGCAACACCCACGTTGTGTGTGGAACCTGCTGAAAAAGCACATTTCGCGTTATACGCCGGAAGTGGTTGAGCAGATTTGTGGTACGCCGAAAGCCGACTTCCTGAAAGTCTGCGAGTACATCGCAGAAACCAGCGCGCATGATAAAACCGCGTCGTTCCTGTATGCCCTCGGCTGGACGCAGCACTCCATTGGCGCGCAGAACATCCGCACCATGGCGATGATCCAGTTGCTGCTCGGCAACATGGGGATGGCGGGCGGTGGCGTGAACGCCCTGCGCGGTCACTCCAACATTCAGGGTCTGACCGACCTTGGTTTACTGTCACAAAGCCTGCCTGGCTACATGACGCTGCCAAGCGAGAAACAAACCGACCTGCAAACCTACCTTGCCGCCAACACGCCTAAACCGCTGCTGGAAGGCCAGGTGAACTACTGGGGCAACTACCCGAAATTCTTCGTCTCGATGATGAAAGCCTTCTTTGGCGACAAAGCGACGAAAGAGAACGACTGGGGCTTCGACCTGCTGCCTAAGTGGGACAAAGGCTACGACGTTCTGCAATATTTCGAGATGATGAATCAGGGTCTGGTGAACGGCTATATCTGCCAGGGCTTTAACCCGGTGGCGTCGTTCCCGAACAAAAACAAAGTGGTCGCATCACTGTCGAAACTGAAGTTCCTGGTGACCATCGATCCGCTCAATACCGAGACCTCTACCTTCTGGCAGAACCACGGTGAGTCGAACGATGTCGATCCCTCGAAGATTCAGACCGAAGTGTTCCGTCTGCCTTCTACCTGCTTCGCGGAAGAGAACGGCTCTATAGTCAACTCTGGCCGCTGGTTGCAGTGGCACTGGAAAGGCGCTGACGGCCCGGGCGAATCCATCACCGATGGCGAGATCCTTGCCGGTATCTTCCTGCGTCTGCGCAAGATGTATGCCGAACAGGGCGGCGCGAACCCGGAACAGGTGCTGAGCATGACGTGGAACTACTCTACGCCGCATGAACCGAAGTCCGAAGAAGTGGCGATGGAAAGCAACGGGAAAGCGCTGGCCGATATTATCGACCCGGCAACCGGTGCAGTGCTGGTGAAAAAAGGCCAGTTACTCAGTACGTTCGCCCATCTGCGCGATGACGGCACCACCTCAAGCGGTTGCTGGATCTTCGCCGGTAGCTGGACGCCAGAAGGCAACCAGATGGCGCGTCGCGATAACGCTGACCCGTCAGGCCTCGGTAATACGCTCGGCTGGGCATGGGCGTGGCCGCTCAACCGCCGCATTCTGTATAACCGTGCCTCTGCTGACCCGCAGGGTAATCCGTGGGATCCAAAACGTCAGATCCTGAAATGGGATGGCGCGAAATGGGGCGGGATGGATATTCCTGACTACAGTGCCGCCGCACCTGGCAGCAACGTTGGGCCGTTCATCATGCAGCCGGAAGGGATGGGTCGCCTGTTTGCCCTCGATAAGATGGCGGAAGGTCCGTTCCCGGAACACTACGAGCCGTTTGAGACGCCGCTGGGGACCAACCCGCTGCACCCGAACGTTATCTCCAACCCTGCCGCCCGTATCTTTAAAGGCGACGCAGAAGCGCTGGGTAAAGCCGATAAGTTCCCGTATGTGGGCACCACCTATCGTCTGACCGAGCACTTCCACTACTGGACCAAGCATGCGCTGCTTAATGCCATCGCCCAGCCGGAACAGTTCGTGGAGATTGGCGAGAAGCTGGCGAATAAACTCGGCATCGCCCATGGCGATACCGTGAAGGTGTCCTCTAACCGTGGCTACATCAAGGCCAAGGCGGTGGTGACCAAACGTATTCGCACGCTGAAAGCGGACGGGAAAGATATCGATACCATCGGTATTCCAATCCACTGGGGCTACGAAGGTGTTGCTAAAAAAGGCTTTATTGCCAATACGTTAACGCCATTCGTCGGTGATGCGAACACGCAGACGCCGGAGTTTAAGTCCTTCCTCGTAAACGTGGAAAAGGTGTAACGGAGACGACCTATGGCTTATCAATCTCAAGACATCATCCGTCGTTCCGCGACTAACGGTTTCACCCCCGCGCCTCAGGCGCGGGACCACCAGCAGGAAGTGGCGAAGCTCATTGACGTGACCACCTGTATCGGCTGTAAAGCCTGTCAGGTGGCGTGCTCAGAGTGGAACGACATCCGTGATGAGATCGGCAGCAACGTCGGGGTGTACGACAACCCGGCGGATCTGACCGCCAAATCCTGGACGGTGATGCGTTTCTCGGAAGTGGAGCAGAACGACAAACTGGAATGGCTTATCCGCAAAGACGGCTGTATGCACTGCGCGGATCCTGGCTGCCTGAAGGCGTGCCCGGCGGAAGGGGCGATTATTCAGTATGCCAACGGTATCGTCGATTTCCAGTCTGAGCAGTGCATCGGCTGCGGCTACTGCATCGCGGGTTGCCCGTTCAACGTGCCGCGACTGAACCCGGAAGACAACCGCGTCTACAAATGTACGCTGTGCGTTGACCGCGTGAACGTCGGGCAGGAACCTGCCTGCGTGAAAACCTGCCCAACCGGCGCTATCCACTTTGGCTCTAAAGAGGATATGAAAGCGCTGGCGGGCGAGCGCGTCGCCGAGCTGAATACCCGCGGTTACGAAAACGCCGGGCTGTACGATCCAGCGGGCGTTGGCGGTACACACGTGATGTACGTGCTGCACCACGCCGACAAGCCGAATCTGTACCACGGCCTGCCGGAGAACCCGGAAATCAGCGCCACGGTGAAATTCTGGAAAGGTATCTGGAAACCACTGGCAGCGGTCGGTTTTGCCGCAACGTTTGCAGCGAGCATCTTCCACTACGTCGGTGTCGGCCCGAACCGTGCGGAAGAGGAAGAAGACAATCTGCATGAAGAGAAAGACGAGGTGCGCAAATGAAACGACGTGACACCATCGTGCGCTACACCGCGCCGGAACGTATCAACCACTGGGTCACCGCCTTCTGCTTCATCCTGGCGGCGGTGAGCGGGCTGGGGTTCTTTTTCCCCTCCTTCAACTGGCTGATGCAAATTATGGGGACACCGCAACTGGCGCGTATTCTGCACCCGTTCGTGGGCGTCATCATGTTTGCCTCGTTTATCATCATGTTTTTCCGCTACTGGCACCACAATCTAATCAATCGGGATGATATCTTTTGGGCGAAGAATATTCGTAAGATCGTCGTCAACGAGGAAGTGGGTGACACCGGGCGTTATAACTTCGGTCAGAAATGCGTATTCTGGGCGGCGATTATCTTCCTGGTCCTGCTGCTGGTAAGCGGTGTGATTATCTGGCGTCCGTACTTTGCGCCTGCTTTCTCAATCCCGGTGATCCGATTTGCGTTAATGCTGCATTCATTTGCCGCAGTAGCGTTAATTGTGGTTATCATGGTGCATATCTACGCCGCCCTTTGGGTGAAAGGCACCATTACCGCGATGGTGGAAGGATGGGTTACCAGTACGTGGGCGAAGAAACATCACCCGCGCTGGTACCGTGAAGTCCGCCAGAAACAGGAAAAGTCATCTGAATGAGTATTCGCATAATCCCGCAAGATGAGCTGGGTTCGAGCGAGAAACGCACGGCGGAGTACATTCCGCCGTTGTTATTCCCCAGACTCAAGAACCTCTACAACCGCCGCGCCGATCGTCTGCGCGAGCTGGCCGAGAACAATCCGCTGGGTGATTACCTGCGCTTCGCCGCGCTGATTGCCCACGCGCAGGAAGTGGTGCTGTACGACCATCCGTTACAGATGGACCTTACCGCGCGCATCAAAGAAGCGAACGACCAGGGCAAACCGCCGCTGGATATTCACGTTCTGCCGCGCGATAAGCACTGGCATACCCTGCTGCACTCGATGATTGCCGAGCTGAAACCGGAAATGACCGGGCCGGCGTTAGCGGTTATCGAGAATCTGGAAAAAGCGTCTGAGCAGGAACTGGAGCAGATGGCCAGCGCGCTGTTTGCGTCAGACTTTGCGTCAGTGAGCAGCGATAAAGCGCCGTTTATCTGGGCAGCCTTGTCGCTCTACTGGGCGCAAATGGCCAGCCTGATCCCTGGCAAAGCCCGCGCAGAATATGGCGAACAGCGCCAGTACTGCCCGGTGTGTGGCTCAATGCCCGTTTCCAGCATGGTGCAAATTGGTACGACGCAGGGCCTGCGTTATCTGCACTGCAACCTGTGTGAAACCGAGTGGCACGTGGTGCGCGTGAAATGCAGCAACTGCGAGCAGAGCCGCGATTTGCACTACTGGTCTCTTGATAACGAGCAGGCCGCTATCAAAGCGGAAAGCTGCGGCGACTGCGGCACTTACCTGAAGATTCTGTATCAGGAAAAAGACCCGAAAGTAGAAGCCGTTGCCGACGACCTCGCCTCACTGGTGCTGGATGCGCGTATGGAGCAAGAAGGGTTCGCCCGCAGCTCTATTAACCCATTCCTGTTCCCGGGAGAGGGGGAGTAAGCCCTCTGCACTGTCGGGCGGCGCGAGTCGCCCGATTTCGCGTGCTTAAGATGTAAAGACGCAAGGGCTTGCACCGTTACCACTCTTCTCGAAGTTTGTTCTGAAATTCAATGCCGTCTTCTTCACATCCCTGCCACAAGCCAGATGCGTCGGAGCTAGCGATATTCAACTGTCTTTCCAGATATTGTTCAGCGGCCTCCCGCATTAGATCCGCATAGCTACAATTACGTTGTGCTTTAAGATAAGCCAGTCGTTTAATTGTTTTGTTTGATAAATCGAGTTTAGTTTTCACGTCCATATAGACCCCAGCAAATCACTATTTGAATAAAACACAAGCAATCTACACCCGGTAGATTGCAGAGAGAAGAGGGTATTCCGTGGACTTTTCCCTTCTGCGAGCCGCTTTCCAAAATTCATACTTATTACCTTCCCCCTCTTTCTATCCGTCAAAAGCCAGCGTATAAACTGTACATTCATACAGCAAAAAGGAATTCAACATGGTGCTGGAAAAAGGTATCGCTGAGCAGGTTGAGGCGTTTATTGCCGCAGGCCGCCCCTCTTCACGACAGCAGAGTATTGATGACCGGAGGGCAAGCTATCTCGCCAGTACGGTCCTGGCGGGTGAAACGGAGTCATTCGTCTCTATCCAGACTATTGAGCTGGAAGAGATGACGTTTCGCGTCTATTCGCCACTGCAAAGCCCGGCGCATCTTCCAACGGTTATCTACTACCACGGCGGCTGTTTTATCAGCGGCAGCTTTGCTACGCATGATAATCAGCTGCGTCAGCTGGCGGTGTATGGCGGGTGCCGGGTAATTGCGGTGCAGTATCGATTAGCGCCTGAACACACCTTTCCTGCCGCGCATGATGATGCCCAACGGGGAGCGGAACTGGTATGGCAACATGCCGAGCTATTTGGCGTAGATAAAGATCACATTACTCTGGCTGGCGATAGTGCTGGCGGGCATCTGGCGCTGGTCACAGCGCTGAGACTCAAAGCAGCCGGAAGCTGGCTGCCCAGCCAACTTATCCTGATTTACCCCATGGTGGATGCGACTGCTCATTTCGAAAGCTATGTCCGCAACGGAAAGGATTACATCATTACCCGCGACACGCTGCTGAGCGGATATGAAATCTATTTACCGGGCGTCGATCGACGCCATCCGGAGGCCAGCCCGCTGTGGCGAGATGATTTCAGCGGCCTGCCGTCCGTGCATATCATCACCGCAGAATTTGACCCGTTATGCGATGAAGGTAAGGCGCTGTATCAGCGAATGACGGAACAAGGCGTGGCGTGCACTTGCCAGCAGTATCTTGGGGTGATTCATGGCTTCTTTCAGTTAGGTGGAATCAGCCTCGCGGCAAGAGATGCAGTGAGGGATGTGGCGTACCGGGTGGGGAGGTAATTCCGGATACAGACTTCAATCTGTTTTCAACTTGAAAACATCGTATTTCGCGTTACACTGTTTTCAGGTTGAAAACTTCAGTAGGGAAACTGAAGCATGCACGTTATCAGCCGAAAGCCTTTCAATGAGGCGATAGAGCATTTTCCGCATTGCGCTCAAGCGATAGCAGACTTATTAAGTGTACTCGAAAAGAGAAGCTTCAATACACCGCTCGAAATGCGAGAGCAGCTCACTTCACTGGATAACTTTAAATACAGAAACAAATGGTGGGTCATCGATATCGCCGGTAATCATCTGAGGCTCATCGCCTACATCGATTTCAGGCTCCAGAAGCTTTTCGTAGAGCATATTGTCACCCATCTGGAATATGAAAGACTGAATCACTTCTATCGAGGTCATAAAGAATGAAGATGAGGCATACTCAGGTGCTGAATAATGGACATGCCGAGGAGTTAGTGAATGCCTTTATGCTGGCATTGCAGTCCATTCCCTTAATGGGAAAGACGAGTAATGAGAGAGAATACCTTAAGGCACTGGAACTCATTGAATTTCTTGTTGATCGAGACCAGATAGACAACCCTTTATTTGAGCTACTCTCGTCAAAAATCCATCAGTATGAACAGCATGCTCCTGAATTTTCACATCTCAACAATGTGCTGAACGATACGCCTGGCGGCGTTGCGATGCTACGCACGCTGATGGATCAAAATGGGCTTAAACCCGCTGATTTAGCCAATGAGCTGGGTTCAAAATCCAATATCAGCAACATCCTCAATGGCCGCAGATCGCTAACCGTTCGACATATCAAAGCCCTTTCAGAACGTTTTAACCTCCCTGCCGAAACTTTTATCGATTGAGGCTACTCCTCCTCATTCCCCCCTTCCTCGAATGCGCCAAACGGCTTCGCGGGGAGCACAATGAAAGTCCCGTCAAATACGGCACCAGGGTTGTCATCACCGGACAACTCTACCAGCAGCTGCACGCGCGCTTTGCGCCCTCGCGCTAACCGGTCCAGATCGCCGCTCAGTGAGCCGAGATCGGCTACCGCCTGCGGCTTGCCGCTGATGGGATGACTGTAACGAATATGCGCATCGGCAAGGATGATAGTGCCACCCAGGTGGCGTTCGCGCAGCATCAGCCAGATGAGCCCCCAACCGGTGAGCGTCGCCAGAGAAAACAGACTGCCGGCAAACAGCGTATGGTGCGGATTTTGATTGCCCGTCTCGGGCATGGTGGTGATAAATTTCTGCCCGGTATACTGCTGAATACGCACGCCCATCTTTTCGCTGAGCGGGATGTGCTCATACCAGGCCTGCTGAAGCTGACCGCACCAGTCTCCGCGATGCAGAATGTCATCCAGCGAGGCTACTGGTTTTATCATCAGAAAATGGCGAATGGGTGTGGTGGTGGGCGTAGTGATTTCGCCCTGATTTACGAATCCGAGCTTGGCAAAGAATTCGACCGCATCTTCGCGCGCGCTACAGGTTACGCGCTTCACGCCTTCCTGACGCGCGACGGACTCCAGCGTCATCGCCATCAGCGTACCAAGGCCTTTATCCTGCACGGACGGGTGCACCGCCATAAAACGAATCGAGGCTTCAAAATCGGCATTGATGTAGAGACGCCCGATCGCGACCAGATTGCCCTCTTCATCCACCACCATTTGATGATGCGCCATCGCATCCCAGGCATCGCGCTCAGAACCTTTCGGCTGATGAAGGGGTTTACGCAGCATTTCCCAGCGGAACTGGTAGTAGCGGTCTAACTCTTCTTCCGTTTGCGGCACTCGAAGGTGATACATAGCAGCACTCTCTTTTGTCGCCCGTAGTCTTACTGGAAGTTGGTTCATACCTGCAACCAGAAGGTAACGGGACCATCATTGACCAGCGATACCTGCATATCGGCAGCGAATCGTCCGGTGTGGGTGTTCATCTCTTGCTGGCGGCAACGTTCAACAAAGTAGTCATACAGCGCTTCTGCTCTCTGCGGCTCTGCGCCTTTAGAGAAACTCGGACGCATGCCGCGTTCGGTATCCGCCGCCAGCGTAAACTGCGACACCACCAGCACGCTTCCCCCCGCCTGTTGCACGTTGAGATTCATCTTGCCTTCCGCATCACTGAATATGCGATAACCCAGCACACGCTCGCACAGGCGGTTAGCTTTTTGCTCGTCGTCATCCTTTTCGACACCTAATAACACTAAAAGTCCTGGCCCGATTTCGCCCGTCACTTCATCCGCCACGGTGACGCTGGCCCGGGTTACGCGTTGAATCAATGCAATCATGGTTGTTCTGCTTCTTGTTGTTCTGTTTTAAGTTTTCGGTATTCCCCGAGAGTGACAGTTATTTCTGCCCCAAGCAAGACGATACACCAGGTCCAGTAGACCCAAACAAAAAGGATAGGCACGACGGCGAGCACGCCGTAAATCAACTGATAGGAAGGGAATGCGGTGATGTATAACGCAAAAGCTTTTTTACCGAGCTCGTAAAGCAATGCCGCCACCAGCGCGCCGATAATCGCATCGCGGTTCGGCACACGCGTCGTCGGCACCACGCTGTAGAGCAGCCAGAAGGAGATCCACGACAGCAGAAGCGGGAAGATACGTAATGCATTATCCACCGCGCTATTAAACTCACTCGCCCAACGCAGCGATAGCAGGTACGAGCTAATAGCGAGGCTAGCCCCCGCCAGCAATGGCCCAAGCGTGAGGATCATCCAGTAAATCGCAAACGAGTAGACTTTTGGCCGGACGCGTTTGCTGCGCCAGATGGTATTCAGCGCGCTATCGATGGAGTACATCAACAGCAGCGCCGTGACGATAAGCCCGCAGGCGCCAACTGCCGTCATACGGTTAGAATTGGCGACGAATTGCTCAATGTAGCGCTGAATAACATCACCGGTCGCCGGAATAAAGTTGGCAAAGATAAAGTGCCGAATCTGAACGCTGACCTCAGAAAACATCGGAAAAGCGGCGAATAGCGCGAAAACCACGGCCACCAGCGGTACCAGCGAGAGCAACGACACATAGGCCAGATTACCGGCCAGCGTAGTCATATTATCTTCGTCGATGCGTCGCCAGAGGAGCTTTCCCCACGCCACCATTGGCCGGGTATGATGAATCGTTTTTTGATGAACGGTTTTTAACATAACTGCTTCGTAAAGTAGCGAGGTATCGTCTCTTTACCCGTTACCAGGATAGAGGTGATCCCCAATTGATTGGCTCCCTCTATATTATCGGCATTATCATCAAAAAAGACCGTATCGGCGGCAGAAAAACCTTCAGCTTCAAGCACCCGCTGGTAGATACGCGCTTCCGGTTTACGCATCCCCATCTCTTGCGACAGATAAACATGGTCCGCCGCGGCGTGAATTTCCGGGTATTCATCCGGCCAGAATGTAGTGTGCAGACGGTTGGTATTAGAGAGCACCACCACACGATGACCCTGCTCGCGCAGTTTATGCATGATCTCAATCACCTCCGGTCGCAGCGAAACAAAAATCGCCTGCCAGCCGTGGGAGAACTGCTCATAGCTCAGTGGGAGATCCATCTCATGACAAATCGCTTCGGCAAATGCTTCATCGGTGATTTCACCCCGTTCATGCTGATGGAAGGCTTCGCCCATGGTAAAACTCTGCTTGAGCGTAGCCAGCGGCACTCGGGTGAGGTCGCTCCACGTCCCGAACACACGGTTGAAGTCGATATCGACAATCACATTACCTAAATCAAAGATATAGAGCATTTTCGCCTCCTTTCTCGCCGTGGAAAATTAACTGTAGCGGGAAAGGCGGAGTTTGACTATGAGGTGAACGGGATAAGTGTGAGGCATATGAGAAAAGGCCGCCAATTTGCGCGGCCCATTTGGACGTAGAATCAAGCCTCTGCCGCCAGCATCTCTTTCTTACGCTGGCTAATGCGCTTAACCAGCATCACCGAGACCACCGCGCCGCAGAAGGCGAAGCAGGCCATGATGCCAAACACAATCTTGTAGCCGACGATCCCCGGGTTTAAATCCAGAATGTAGCCGTAGAGGCTAAAGCAGAACATCGCCGGGGCGTAGCCGATGAAGCTGCCGAGCGCCATCGCAGCACCGGTCTGGTTTTCGGCGATTTTCGCTTCACCAATCGGCGCGAAGAAGACGGCACGCTGGGTAAAGACGATAGCGCCAAAGCCCAATGTACACATCATGCCGAGATAAACCGGCATGCTTTCATGCGGCAGCATAATCAGCAGAATCAGTGCCACGGTGCTGATCACAAAGGTGTAGCACAGGTATTTGCTGGGTGATTTCAGGATTTTGTCAGAAATCATGCCACCAACCGGTCCGCCGATCATTTTCAGGCAGTACTGGTTAATAATGCCATACGCGCCCACCAGCGCGACGGGCAGCATGTAGATGTTTTTCAGGAACGGAATGAAGAACGTCAGGCCGCAGTACACCGCGTACACAAAGAAGACGTTGAAGGCAATGAGCCAGATGGTTTTGTCTTTCAAAACCGACGTCATGCTGGTGTTTTTGCTGGCGTCTTCGTCCTTTGTCACCTCAACCGACGGCGCCTCTTCTTTGTCATTCAGCACGAAGAAGATGATAACGCCGACGGCAATCACGATGATGGAATAGAACCAGATACCCGCCTTGAAGCCCAATAAGCCACTGCCGAACCAGGCGAAGACGGCCAGTGCGGAGAATGCGACAACGGTATCGACGATGCCGCGCCCCGTTTCAAAGAAACCAAACAGACGGCCCTGCTGTTCACTGTTACCCAGCCGGCTTACCGATTTCAGCAGTACCGGCCAGTTCATCATGTCGCAGGTGACACCAAACAGCGCCCAGACAAAAAGGATGCCCCAGTATCCCGGCATGGTCGTCAAATAAACGCCCAGTAAACCCGTCGCGATGAGCGAAAAAGACATGGTGTATTTACGCGGCAGTTTGTCGGCAAAATAGATTGAGAGGAAAAAGCCGATGGTCGTAACAAATGAGTTCACCGACATCGCATTACCTATTTGACCATTGGTCAAATGGAAATACTCCTGCATCGGAATATAAAACGCATCTTTCAGTGAAGGTAATTTATAAATCGTACCGCCGCAGAGCGTTAACAGACTAAATAACGCCCATTTCTTTTTCGTGAGCATAACATCCCCTATGCGATTTTTTAAATCGCTGTCTTAAAAGGCAATAGGATACCGGCCATCCTTATAAGATGGTTTTTATTAACTGCTAATAAATTTAAAGCTTATTAGTGATTTAGAAGATGCGTCGCCTCTTGTTTTATTTGTTGCAACACGCTCCGAACATAATTTATCTGATTCACCGCATCCTGCTTTTCTTTACTCAACCGAGCGTCCAGCGCACTTTGTTCAGGTAATGGCGTTTCACTCATTTGACGATAGGGGATCCACGGGTTATCACCTTCGTGTTCAAAACGAAATGCCGGAGCATAGTAATCCACCTCTTCTTCCAGGCCGTAAGCCATCACCTGCGGTTCTTCATCACCCAGGCAGATAAGGTTGGTTAACAGATCTTTGAATGGCATGTCACCCTGCCCGGAAATACAGGCTTTATGCCCCAGCCCGCCGTCTTCATTGACGATCAGCGCATCTTTAATATGCACCTGGGTGATATGCGGGGACATGGTTTTTAACGCGTCCAAAGGATGTTCGTTGGCGTTAATCATGTTTGCAAAATCAAACAGTAAGGAGAGAGAATTCATCCCGCTGTCTTGAATAAGCGTCGCCAGCTCGTGGCTCTTCAGGTCTTCATGCTGCTCCAGGGTGAAGGTTAATCCGCTGTTCTGATACGTATCGCGAATGTACGCGATATCACGGGCAATCACCGACATCACTTGCTGCAAATGCCCTTCGTAGCGCGGATAAAAACGGACCGATGACGCGCCCGTTTTTAATGCAATCCCGACAGCCTGGTCGATCGCTTTTTTATCAGAAGCACTGGTTTCGATATGCACATCCAGAGTGAGCTGGCGGGCTTTTTCGCCAAAGGCCGCAAGTTCGCTATCACTCATGTTTTCCAGTGAGAAGCGCTCGCCATCCAGGACGTGAATTTTGACGCCGCGTAGCTGATTCTCATAAGCAATATCCAGCAAGTCACCCGGTAATACACGTTCAAGACGCATATTTAAATGAAATGCGTAGGCATGCAGATAAAGAGGAAGATTATCGACACGTTGTAGAATTTTTCTTGCGTTATTTATTGTGAGCATAAAACACCTACAGATTAATGATGAGGTCAACCGCCTCAAACCGCCAATATTCAATGTCTACTTGTACAATATTGCCATTCCGGTCGGCCCGGTGCTTTTCAATTAAAATAGCAGGCATACCGGCAGAGCCACCCAGATGTTTACTGATATCGCCCGGCATTCTGACGGGTTTAAACACTAATTTTTTTACGATGGTCTCTTTTTGATAGCATTTTTCCCAAACCGAGGAAAAAGAGTGGTTTTCAAGTTGATCGATAAAGCCTGGCGCCACTTCAGGATTGATATACGTTTCATGATAGAAGACTTTATGGCCTTCCAGCGCGCCCCACCCCGTTACGCGATAAAGCGCCTGAGAGGGCGTCGCCGCCGTCAGAGGCAGTAGCATTTCCGGCAGGTCCGTAATCAGGGTTTTCTCCGTAAATCCCCAGGAAGGCTCTCTACCCTGCTCAATGGCCGCGCGTTGAAAGCTTGCCGATAGCTCGGGGCTGTAATTAAAACGCGGTTGCGTGACGAACCAGCCTTTACGGTCTTTGCGGAAGATTTTTGATTCCGCCTCAAGGCTCAACAATGCCTGACGCAGCGTCATACGTTTGATGCCCAACAGCTCGCACAACTCTCTTTCAGAGGGGAGCTTTCCGCCCGGCGTGGTAATGTCATCTTTTAACCACCGATCTAACTTCTCTTTGACATTCTCAACGGTGGACTGATTTTCCGTCATTGTTTGTTTTAATCCTATTGGTTTAAACCAGATAATGCATCTTACGCTCACGGCGAAAACGAACGCAAACAGCACCGCAGAACTTTGCGGATAATTGTGACAAAGCTCTCTTAAGCAGTAACCCCGTATTTAAAAGGGGAATAAAAAGGCCCTTGCCATGACGTGAAGGCAAAAAAAAACCTGCCATCGCTGGCAGGTTTTTCATGCGTTAAAGAGGAGGATTACTCTTCTTTCGCACCGCGCATTGCGCGTTTACGGTCGTTCTCGGTCAGGTGACGTTTACGGATACGGACAGAAGTTGGGGTAACTTCTACCAGTTCGTCGTCATCGATGAACTCAAGAGCCTGTTCCAGCGTCATTTTAACCGGCGGAACCAGAACCGTTGCTTCGTCTGTACCAGACGCACGCATGTTGGTCAGTTTCTTACCGGTCAGGCAGTTTACAGTCAGGTCGTTAGAACGGCTGTGAATACCGATGATCTGGCCTTCGTACACTTCTGCACCGTGACCCAGGAACAGCTTACCGCGGTCCTGCAGGCTGAACAGTGCGAACGCAACTGCTTTACCCTGGCCGTTAGAGATCAGTACACCGTTCTGGCGCTGACCCACATCACCCGGACGGATATCGTCGTAGTGGCTGAAGGTGGAGTACAGCAGACCGGTACCGGAAGTCATGGTCATGAATTCTGAACGGAAGCCGATCAGACCACGGCTTGGGATCACGTAGTCGAGACGTACGCGGCCTTTGCCATCTGGATTCATGTTTTTCAGGTCGCCTTTACGCTCACCCAGAGCCTGCATCACAGAACCCTGATGTTGTTCTTCAACGTCCAACGTGACGTTTTCGAACGGCTCTTGTTTACGGCCATCGATTTCGCGGAAGATAACTTTCGGACGGGAAACCGCCATTTCGAAACCTTCACGACGCATGTTTTCGATAAGAACGGACAGGTGCAGTTCACCACGACCAGACACGCGGAATGCGTCAGCATCCGGCGTTTCTTCTACGCGCAGCGCCACGTTGTGGACCAGTTCTTTGTTCAGACGATCAAGGATCTGGCGAGACGTGACGTATTTACCTTCTTTACCGCAGAACGGAGAGGTGTTTACGCAGAAGAACATAGAAACGGTCGGTTCATCAACGGACAGGGCAGGCAGCGCTTCCACATTTTGCGTGTCGCAAATGGTGTCAGAGATGTTCAGCTCACCCAGACCGGTGATAGCGATGATGTCGCCAGCTTCAGCGATGTCGCTGTCGATACGTTCCAGACCCAGGTGGGTCAGTACTTTACCGACTTTACCGTTACGGGTTTTGCCTTCGCTATCGATGATAGTGACCTGCTGGTTCGGTTTCACTTTACCGCGTTTGATACGGCCGATACCGATAACACCCACATAGCTGTTGTAATCCAGCTGGGAGATCTGCATCTGCAGAGGACCGTCGAGATCGACGTCCGGCGCAGGAACATGGTCAACAATCGCCTGATACAGCGGGGTCATGTCTTCTGCCATGTCTTCGTGATCCAGACCCGCGATACCGTTCAGCGCAGACGCGTAAACGATCGGGAAGTCCAGCTGTTCGTCGGTCGCATCAAGGTTAACGAACAGGTCAAATACCTGGTCAACAACCCAGTCAGGACGCGCACCAGGGCGGTCAACTTTGTTGATAACAACAATAGGTTTCAGGCCATAGGCAAAGGCTTTCTTGGTCACGAAGCGCGTCTGCGGCATCGGGCCGTCAAATGCGTCAACGACCAGCAGCACGGAGTCTACCATGGACATTACACGTTCAACTTCACCACCGAAGTCGGCGTGCCCTGGGGTATCAACGATGTTGATACGGTAGTCATTCCATTTGATAGCGGTGTTTTTCGCGAGGATGGTAATCCCACGCTCTTTCTCCAAATCGTTGGAGTCCATCACACGCTCTTGAGTTTCGGCACGTGCATCAAACGTACCGGATTGCTGCAGCAGCTTATCAACCAGGGTAGTTTTACCATGGTCAACGTGCGCGATGATGGCGATGTTACGCAAATTTTCGATCACAACTTTGCCTCGGGCATTAGAAATAGCGCGTTATTGTACACGGATTAATCGCAGTACAAAACAGGATCACAAACATCCTCCGCAAACAAGTATTGCAGAGTTCCTTTGTGATCGCTTTCACGGAGCGAAAAAAGGGCACCTTAACGCAAATTGCACCAATATGGTGCTCTATGTTCACATATAAGCACTATACTGGTGCAATGACACCATCGTGGTGCAGCCCTTTTGCACTATGATGCGCATGATAGCGCCTTTTGGGGGTAATTTGAAAGTTGGCACAGATTTCGCTTTGTATATTTCAGGGCAACAACGCCACTTTTAAGAAGTGTTTGAAGACCTCGTTACCACGACGACAATGACAAATCCGGGAGATGTAAAGTATGTCCGCTGAACACGTTTTGACGATGCTGAATGAGCACGAAGTGAAGTTTGTCGATCTGCGCTTCACCGATACCAAAGGTAAAGAACAGCACGTCACTATCCCTTCCCATCAGGTTAATGCCGAATTCTTTGAAGAAGGCAAAATGTTTGACGGCTCCTCTATCGGCGGCTGGAAAGGCATTAACGAATCTGACATGGTTCTGATGCCGGACGCATCTACCGCACTCATTGACCCGTTCTACGAAGAACCGACACTTATCATCCGCTGCGATATCCTGGAACCAGGTACCCTGCAGGGCTATGACCGTGACCCGCGCTCCATCGCAAAACGCGCTGAAGAATACCTGCGCTCCACTGGCATCGCCGACACCGTACTGTTCGGGCCAGAACCAGAATTCTTCCTGTTTGACGACATCCGCTTCGGCGCATCCATTTCCGGTTCTCACGTGGCTATCGACGATATCGAAGGCGCGTGGAACTCTTCCACCAAATACGAAGGTGGTAACAAAGGTCACCGTCCGGGCGTGAAAGGCGGTTACTTCCCGGTTCCGCCGGTCGATTCCTCCCAGGACATCCGTTCTACCATGTGTATGATCATGGAAGAAATGGGCCTGGTTGTTGAAGCTCACCACCACGAAGTGGCAACAGCCGGTCAGAACGAAATCGCGACCCGCTTCAACACCATGACCAAAAAAGCGGACGAAATTCAGATCTACAAATATGTGGTTCACAACGTTGCGCACCGTTTCGGTAAAACCGCGACCTTCATGCCAAAACCGATGTTTGGCGATAACGGTTCCGGTATGCACTGCCACATGTCTCTCTCCAAGAACGGCGTAAACCTGTTCTCTGGTGACAAATACGCGGGTCTGTCTGAGCAGGCGCTGCACTACATCGGCGGTGTTATCAAACACGCGAAAGCGATCAACGCCCTGGCGAACCCGACCACCAACTCCTACAAACGTCTGGTCCCGGGTTACGAAGCGCCGGTTATGCTGGCTTACTCTGCCCGTAACCGTTCTGCTTCCATCCGTATTCCGGTTGTTACCAGCCCGAAAGCGCGTCGTATCGAAGTGCGCTTCCCGGACCCGGCAGCTAACCCGTACCTGTGCTTCGCAGCACTGCTGATGGCTGGCCTTGACGGCATCAAGAACAAAATCCATCCGGGCGAGGCGATGGACAAAAACCTGTATGACCTGCCGCCGGAAGAAGCGAAAGAGATCCCACAGGTTGCGGGTTCTCTGGAAGAAGCACTGAAAGAACTGGATCTGGACCGCGAGTTCCTGAAAGCCGGTGGTGTGTTCACTGACGAATCCATCGATGCTTACATCGCGCTGCGCCGCGAAGAAGATGACCGTGTGCGCATGACTCCGCACCCGGTAGAGTTCGAGCTGTACTACAGCGTTTAATTTAAGTTAGTCATTCTCCGCCCACTTCTTGTCGCCGCCTGGCGGCAAGAACAAGCTGAGTAAGTTGTTGCCGTGGAACGTTTAGCCCATCTCTGGATGGGCTTTTTTCTCCACAAAAACGCGTAGTTAGCGCCTTTTTCCCGTCCATCCAGCTATAATGCACTAAAACAGTGCAATCTAAGGAGACTGCTAAATGGCAACCGGCGCGCTGCCCGATGCTGGGCAGATCCTCAATTCTTTAATTAATAGCATTCTGCTGGTCGATGACGACCTTGCGGTGCATTACGCCAATCCGGCGGCGCAGCAGTTGCTGGCGCAAAGCTCGCGAAAACTGTTCGGTACGCCGTTACCGGAACTTCTGAGCTATTTCTCGCTGAATATCGGTTTGATGCAGGAGAGCCTGCAAACGGGCCAGGGCTTCACGGATAACGAAGTGACGCTGGTGATCGACGGACGCTCGCATATCCTCTCTCTGACGGCTCAGCGGCTGCCTGACGGCTTTATTTTGCTGGAGATGGCCCCGATGGATAACCAACGCCGTTTAAGCCAGGAGCAACTACAGCACGCCCAACAGATTGCAGCACGCGATTTAGTCCGTGGCTTAGCCCATGAGATTAAAAACCCGCTCGGCGGCTTACGCGGCGCAGCACAGCTGTTAAGCAGAGCGCTGCCCGACCCGTCGCTCACTGAATACACCAAAATGATCATTGAGCAGGCCGACCGCCTCCGCAACCTGGTCGACCGTCTACTGGGGCCACAGCAGCCGGGCATGCACGTGACCGAAAGCATCCACAAAGTAGCCGAACGTGTCTTTTCGCTGGTGTCGATGGAGCTGCCGGATAACGTGCGGCTGGTACGTGATTACGATCCGAGTTTGCCGGAGTTACCGCACGATCCCGACCAGATTGAACAAGTTTTGCTGAATATTGTACGCAATGCGTTGCAGGCGTTAGGGCCAGAAGGCGGCGAAATCATTCTGCGTACCCGCACCGCGTTCCAGCTGACGCTACACGGCGAGCGCTATCGCCTGGCGGCACGCATTGACATTGAAGATAACGGGCCGGGCATTCCGTCCCATTTACAGGACACGCTGTTCTATCCGATGGTAAGTGGCCGCGAAGGCGGCACCGGGCTGGGTTTATCCATCGCCCGCAGCCTGATCGATCAGCATTCCGGAAAAATTGAATTTACCAGTTGGCCAGGCCATACCGAGTTCTCGGTTTACCTGCCAATTCGAAAATAAGGTGTGTTTATGCAACGAGGGATAGTCTGGGTCGTAGATGACGATAGCTCCATCCGTTGGGTGCTTGAACGCGCACTCACCGGGGCGGGCTTAAGCTGTACCACATTTGAAAGCGGCAATGAGGTGCTGGATGCGCTCACCACCAAAACGCCGGACGTGCTGCTGTCGGATATCCGTATGCCGGGCATGGACGGCCTTGCGCTGCTCAAACAGATTAAACAGCGTCACCCGATGCTTCCGGTCATCATAATGACCGCCCATTCAGATCTGGACGCAGCGGTCAGCGCTTATCAACAAGGCGCATTCGATTACCTGCCCAAACCGTTTGATATCGATGAGGCGGTAGCGCTGGTTGAACGTGCCATCAGCCACTATCAGGAACAGCAGCAGCCGCGCGATGTGCCTGCATTCGGGCCTACCGCCGATATCATCGGCGAAGCGCCGGCGATGCAGGACGTCTTTCGCATTATCGGGCGACTCTCCCGGTCATCAATAAGCGTGCTGATTAACGGCGAATCCGGTACCGGTAAAGAGCTCGTCGCGCATGCGCTGCATCGCCACAGCCCACGCGCGAAAGCGCCGTTTATCGCCCTGAACATGGCGGCGATACCGAAAGATTTGATTGAATCCGAACTCTTTGGCCACGAGAAAGGCGCATTCACCGGTGCTAATAACGTGCGTCAGGGGCGTTTTGAGCAGGCAGACGGCGGCACGCTGTTTCTCGATGAAATTGGCGACATGCCCAACGATGTACAGACCCGTTTGCTGCGCGTGCTGGCCGACGGGCAGTTTTACCGCGTCGGCGGCTATGCGCCGGTGAAAGTGGATGTGCGTATCATTGCAGCGACTCACCAGAACCTGGAGCTGCGCGTGCAGGAGGGGAAATTTCGTGAGGATTTATTCCACCGCCTGAACGTCATTCGCGTGCATCTGCCGCCGCTGCGTGAGCGTCGGGAAGATATTCCGCGTCTGGCGCGCCACTTCCTGCAAATTGCTGCACGCGAGCTCGGCGTAGAAGTGAAACTGCTGCACCCGGAAACCGAAGCGGCGTTAACGCGTCTGGCGTGGCCGGGCAACGTGCGCCAGCTGGAAAACACCTGCCGCTGGCTGACGGTAATGGCAGCAGGCCAGGAAGTATTGATTCAGGATTTGCCAGGCGAACTGTTTGAAACCACTGTTCCGGATGGTACGACCCACACGCAGCCTGATAACTGGGCGACGCTGCTGGCGCAATGGGCCGATCGTGCCCTGCGTTCCGGTCATCAAAACCTGTTATCGGAAGCGCAGCCAGAAATGGAGCGTACGCTGCTGACAACCGCGCTGCGTCATACTCAGGGGCATAAACAGGAAGCCGCACGTTTGCTGGGTTGGGGGCGTAATACCCTGACGCGCAAGCTGAAAGAGCTGGGAATGGAGTAGCACAGCGTTGCGCCGGATGGCGCTTAGCTTATCGGGCCTACAAACAACGAGCCGTTGTAGGCCCGGTTGCTACCGGGCGCTTGTTTAAATCACGCGTGAGAACTGCTGCATCCGCGCTTTCTGGCGCAGATAAGCATCGAAGCACATACAGATATTACGAATCAACAGACGACCTTTTGGCGTCACCTGAATCCCCTTTTCATCCACATCCACCAGCCCGTCTTTCGCCAGCGGCGCCAGCAGTTTTAAATCTTCCGCGAAATAGTCGTCAAAATTCAGGTCCCACTGCTGCTCAACAGCGGCAAACTCCAGGCGGAAATTACAAATCAGCGCCTTAATCACGTCACGACGAATGCAGTCATCGCGCGTTAGGGCAATCCCGCGCCACAGCGCATCGCCGCGTTCATCAACCTGCTGATAATAGAGTTTCAGCTCTTTCTGGTTCTGCGCGTAGCAGTCGCCAATCATGCTGATCGCCGACACGCCCATGCCGAGCAGGTCGGTATCGCCCTGCGTTGTGTAGCCCTGGAAGTTACGATGCAGCACGCCTTCACGCTGAGCAACGGCCAGCTCGTTGTCCGGGCGGGCGAAGTGATCCATGCCGATAAACTGGTAACCGGCATCAGTGAGCGATGAGATGGTTTCCTGAAGGATATCCAGCTTCTGCTGGGCTGTCGGTAAATCTGCATCTTTAATTTTACGCTGCGCGGCAAACAGGGTTGGCAGATGCGCGTAGTTGAATACGCTCAGGCGATCCGGGTTCAGTTCCGCCACGCGTTTAAGCGTAAAGGCAAAGCTTTCCGGCGTCTGTTTTGGCAGGCCATAGATCAGGTCGATGTTGGTTGAGGTAAAACCGATCTCGCGTGCGTGATTCAGCAACGCGAAGATAAATTCTTCGTCCTGCTCGCGGTTTACCAGGCGCTGAACTTCTTTGTTGAAGTCCTGCACGCCCATGCTCAGGCGGTTAAAGCCTTCGGCGCGCAGATGGTCGATCACGTCCAGCTCGATTTCACGAGGATCAACTTCAATGGAGATCTCGGCGTCGGCGGTAAAGTGGAAGTTCTCGCGCAGCAGCGTCATCAGGCGCGTAATTTGCGCTTTATTCAGATAGGTTGGCGTGCCGCCGCCCCAATGCAACTGGGTGACATTACGTTGGGTGAACAACGGTGCGCGGTGGCGAATTTCCTGCTCCAGCGCGTCGAGATACTGGTCGGCTTTATGCTGCTGGCGCGTGACAATTTTATTGCAGCCACAGAAATAGCAGAGCTTATGGCAGAACGGGATGTGCACGTACAGCGACAGCGGCCGCTCGGGATAACGCGCAACCGCATTCAGAAACTCGCTCTCGCCAAACGCGTCGGAAAATTCCAGCGCGGTGGGATACGAAGTGTAACGTGGCCCGGAATAGTTATATTTCTGGATCAGGGCCAGATCCCAGTCGATTAACTGCACAGACATGCTTACTCCTTCCAGTGACGTCGCTAACGACGACGGCGTGCCGGCCTGGCTCCTTGTTGAGCCATTAGCCGGTTGCGCAGCCGTTTTTGACGCCGCGACAACCGTTGTAGTTTAACGAATAACCACACCAGATAACATATAACCAGAAGGGTTATAAGCAGGACCGGGAAACCGACTGCGTGCAAACGTTAGTTTCCGCCCTTGAGCAGACGCATCATGTCTTCCTTGCCCTCGTCTTCCTCTTCTTCTTCGTCATCGTCATAGGAGAGGCCAAGCTGCTGCATCAGCTCGTCGATACGATCCAGTTTGGCATCGACCCAGCTTTGCTCTTCAGCATTCAGTTTTCCGCCTTCTTCCAGGCGTTCCAGCAGCGCATCCAAACGCTCATCCGTTTCTAACTGCTCCAGCTCAGCCTGCGGTGAAAGCATAGGTTTCTCGCTTTTTGGTTTTTGCTGACGAGGGGTTGTCTGCGCAGCGGTTACGCCCAGCTGAACAGGTTTTTTACTGCCAATACGGGGATCTTTTTCCTGACCTTTTTGGCCCGCGCGTCCAGATTCACCGCCGCTACTTGCACGGCTGCCCGGCGTATGGCCACGATGTTTCTTCTGGCGCTTGCGTTCGCGCGCTTCCTGGTCCAGTTCTTCGCGGGTTTTGCGGCGTGTTTTGGCACGCGGTGCAGATGTGGGTTTTTTCATGGTGTCGTCTTATGGCCGTTTTATTCAGTATAGAATTGAGGCGGAATCTAGCAGAATACCAACAAAGAAAAAAGGCGACAGAGTAATCTGTCGCCTTTTTCCTGACTCTCCACCCTCAACGGGCGCTACATTCCATGTTAGCTACCGACACACCCTGTCTTTCCTTTAGCCTGGAACAATCCCTGTACGATTCCATTTCCTTTCTCTACGTCTCCGGACGTTTGTCATCCTGACAATCCTAAGTCTTCGCCTCCTGGCGCTCCTGACCCTCATCCTGAGTTAGAAATCCTTACGGCGTCCTCGCCAATGAGTGATACTTTACCTTGTTGAGCTAAACTAACAAGCAGCGAAACGGCACATAAATATAAAATCAGAGTTTTCCCCAACATTAACTCTATGATTTATCTATTTTTACAGATTTTTTCTTCTCAAACTTCTCTGAAATTTCGCATAGGGTTTATGGGCAATATCTCACAAACTGTAGGGGTTTTGCTTACATCCAGTAGACTCGCTGAGGAAAATCAGCCTTTTTTTGCCGATCGGGTATAATCGCCAACATTGCCTGATTTAACGGAGACGACCGTTTTGACTAACTTGAATTACCAACTGACGCATTTTGTGACCAGTGCGCCAGATATCCGCCACTTACCTTCCGATACTGGCATCGAAGTGGCATTTGCAGGTCGCTCCAACGCCGGGAAATCCAGCGCGCTGAATACGCTGACCAACCAAAAAAGTCTGGCTCGTACGTCAAAGACGCCGGGTCGTACACAGTTGATTAACCTGTTTGAAGTGGCTGACGGTAAACGTCTGGTCGACTTACCGGGCTACGGTTACGCCGAAGTACCGGAAGAGATGAAAATTAAATGGCAGCGTGCGCTGGGTGAATACCTGGAAAAGCGCCTGTGTCTGAAAGGGATTGTTATTCTGATGGACATCCGCCATCCACTGAAAGATCTTGATCAGCAGATGATTCAGTGGGCCGTAGACAGTGAAATTGAAGTGCTGGTATTGCTGACCAAAGCCGATAAGCTCGCCAGCGGTGCGCGCAAAGCGCAGGTCAACATGGTGCGCGAAGCCGTGCTCGCCTTTAACGGTGACGTGCAGGTTGAAGCGTTTTCATCGCTGAAAAAGCAGGGTGTGGATAAGCTGCGTCAGAAACTGGACACCTGGTACAGTGAGATCCCGCCGGAAGTGGCGGCTGAAGAAGCCGAAGAGTAATCAATTCCCTGTCGGGCGCGGTTGCCCGACCCGGATTTCACGCAAAGCTGCCATCCGGCGGCTTTTCTTTCGCCCAATAAAAAACGCCCCGGTCATTACTGACCGGGGCGGCTAAAATATTCAGCCAAATCCGATTACGTGAAGTAAAAGGTCTGAAAGATAGAACATCTTACCTCTGTACCCTACGCGACTAACTCTACTCTTTTTTTTTGGTCACAGAAAGCACTTTTTGTAGTTTTTTTTCACTTATTACATAGCGAATTCTAATGTTCATCACAAAACGCTATAAGTTATGTTGCTTACTTACCAAAAAAGCGCTTGGTCGCCGAAAGCTTAGTGCGCCTGATCCCAGTTTTCGCCGCTGCCCACTTCCACCAGCAATGGCACATCCAGTTGGGTACTGTTTTCCATCAGTTCGTGAATTTTCTTCGACACGGTGTCCACATCATCTTTATGCACTTCAAACACCAGTTCATCGTGCACCTGCATGATCATGCGCACGCGCGGTTTTTCACTCTCAAGCCAGGCATCCACAGCAATCATCGCTCGCTTAATGATATCTGCGGCAGTGCCCTGCATGGGAGCGTTGATCGCGGCACGTTCAGCCCCGGCACGACGCGCGCCGTTGCTGGATTTGATGTCCGGGAGATAAAGACGACGGCCATCCAGCGTTTCAACGTAACCCTGCTCTTTCGCCTGTGCGCGGGTGCGCTCCATATACTCCATGACACCAGGGTAACGCTCGAAGTAGAGATCCATATACTTCTGCGACTCTTTACGTGGAATGTTGAGCTGGCGGGAGAGGCCAAAAGCACTCATGCCATAGATCAAACCAAAGTTAATCGCCTTCGCGCTGCGACGCTGTTCGCTGCTGACACTCTCTAACGGCAAACCAAAAACTTCCGCCGCCGTCGCACGGTGGATATCTTTCCCTTCCGCAAACGCAGTCAGCAGGCCCTTATCACGCGACAGGTGCGCCATAATACGCAGTTCGATTTGTGAGTAGTCGGCAGAAACAATCACGTAATCTTTCGGCGCAATAAACGCCTGACGAATACGACGCCCTTCATCATTACGTACCGGAATGTTTTGCAGGTTCGGATCCGTTGAGGAGAGACGCCCCGTTGCGGTGACAGCCTGATGATAAGAGGTGTGCACGCGCCCGGTTTTCGGGTTGATCATCAACGGTAGCTTGTCGGTATAGGTGGATTTCAGTTTCGCCAGGCCACGATACTCAAGAATGACTTTTGGCAGTGGATAATCCAGCGCCAGCTCTTCCAGCACTTCTTCCGACGTAGACGGTGCGCCGCCAGGGGTTTTCTTCAGCGGCTTAATACCCTGTTTTTCAAACAGAATGGTTTGCAACTGTTTTGGCGAGGAGAGATTAAACTCTTCACCAGCGACCTCAAAGGCTTTCTGCTCCAGCTCCACCAGCCGTTTCGCAATCTCCTGCGAATGCGCATGCAGCACTGCCGGGTCAATCTTCACACCATTGCGTTCCACGCGCGACAGTACCGGCACCAGCGGCATCTCGATATTTTCGAAGACGCTCAGCGGCCCTTTTTCCTTCTGCAGCTTCGGCCACATTTTCAGATGCAGTTGCAGCGTGACGTCGGCGTCTTCCGCCGCATAGCGGCCCGCTTCTTCCAGTGCGATCTGGTTGAAGGTCAGTTGCTTCTTACCTTTACCGGCGATCTCTTCAAAGGTGATGGTTTTATGCTTCAGCCAGCGATCAGAAAGGCTGTCCATGTCATGGCGGCCCGCCACGCTATCCAGTGTGTAGGATTCCAGCATGGTGTCATAGGCAATCCCGCGCAGTTCAATGCCGTAGTTAGCGAGGATCCCGCGGTCATATTTCAGGTTCTGCCCAACCTTCAGGCATTTTTCATCTTCCAGCAGCGGCTTGAGCAGTTCCAGCGCGCGTTCGCGGGAAATCTGTTCTGGCGCGTCAAGATAATCGTGCGCCACTGGCACATATGCGGCAACACCGGGTTCGGTTGCAAACGACAGGCCAACCATATTGGCAGAGACATTATCGAGGCTGTCCGTTTCCGTATCGAAAGCAAACAACGGCGCTTTTTTCAGCTTCTCAATCCAGTCGAGCAGGGTCGCCTCGTCCAGAATCGTGACGTAGTTATCGGCGCTTAGGGTGGCGGTGGTTTCGACTTCATCTTCCACCACGATGGTTTCCGCAGGTTTGGCGGCGGATTTTGTCGGCTTCGCGCCTTTCGCCTGCAACCATTTACCGGACTCAACATCGGTGATCCAGCGTTTGAATTCGTACTTTTTGAACAGCCCCAACAGTTCTTCAGCCGCTGGCGGCTGCACTTCCAGCTGTTCGCAGGTCAGTTCCAGCTCAACATCTGTTTTGATGGTCGCGAGTTTGTAGGAGAGATACGCCACCTCTTTGTTCTGCTCGAGCTTCGCGGCCATGGTTTTGGCGCCACGGAAGCTCAGCCCGGCAATTTTTTCCGATTCGGCATACAGAGTATCGAGCCCACCCAGCCCCTGAAGCAGCGCCTGCGCGGTTTTTTCTCCCACGCCCGGCACGCCCGGAATGTTATCCGAGGAGTCGCCCATCAGCGCGAGGAAGTCGATGATGAGTTCTGGCGGCACACCGTACTTGGTTACCACTTCTTCCGGGCCAAGAATGGTGTTGGTCATGGTGTTAATCAGGGTGATACCCGGCGTAACCAACTGCGCCATATCTTTATCGCCGGTGCTGATCAACACCGGGCGCCCCGCCGCTTCCGCTTCGCGCGCCAGCGTGCCGATCACGTCATCCGCTTCAACACCCGATACAGCCATCAGCGGAAGCCCCATGGCTTTCACCATCGCATGCAGCGGCTCGATCTGCGCACGCAGATCGTCAGGCATCGGTGGACGGTGAGATTTGTAATCCTCAAACAGTTCGTCACGGAAGGTTTTACCCTTCGCATCAAACACCACAACCGCATGCGTCGGCTGATATTGCAGCAACAGGCTGCGCAGCATATTCAGCACGCCATACATCGCGCCAGTCGGTTCGCCTGCGCCGTTGGTCAGCGGTGGGAAAGCATGATACGCCCTGTAAAGATACGAGGAGCCATCAACGAGGATAAGGGGATTTTCGGGGATCTGAACCATAATTTCCGTGCCTGTTTATCAGATTATGGTTAAAGCATGCCACAGACAGCATGAAAACATGAGTTTTTCGCCCCATTTACGCGAAAAGATTTGCAGATCTTCTGGATCACTCGCAAATCAAAACTGTGGATAACTTTGTGTATAGTTTTATTATGCTAATAACATGTGATCATTCTCGTTTATATAATTCATAAATATATTATATTTTTCATGTGGTTACACATAGATCGCCAACTCAAAATAAGATGTGGTGACAATTTATCCTGTGTGGATATAAGCAGAGGTTATTTTTCTGTTCTGGTAAGACCCGTCATTGGGTGTGTTTTCTGATAAAATCAGCCCCTTGTGCGTTTTGCCTGCGCGCGTTAAATGACTAACTATCTGAATAAACTAATTATGTCGAGATTGCTCGCGGCGATAACGCTTCCCATAAGTATCGCGCTTACTATTTTACTGACCATATTGTGTTCCGTGCCGATCATCATCGCCGGGCTTGTTAAGCTCATTTTGCCCATTCCGGCAATCTGGCGCTCCGTCTCCGTTTTTTGCAATTTTATGATGTACTGCTGGTGTGAAGGCCTGGCGGCGCTGCTGCATCTCAACCCACATCTGAAGTGGGAAATTCAGGGCCTGGAGAAGCTGAACAAAAAGAACTGGTATTTACTTATCTGCAATCACCACAGTTGGGCCGACATCGTGGTGCTGTGCGTGATTTTCCGTAAGCACATTCCAATGAATAAGTATTTCCTGAAGCAGCAACTGGCCTGGGTTCCCTTTATCGGTCTGGCCTGCTGGGCGCTGGATATGCCGTTTATGCGTCGCTACTCGCACAGCTATCTCATCCGCCATCCGGAGCGTCGCGGAAAAGATGTTGAAACGACGCGCCGCTCCTGCGAGAAGTTTCGCACGCATCCCACCACTATCGTGAATTTTGTCGAAGGCTCACGCTTTACCGAAGAGAAACGCCGCCAGACCCGCTCGCCGTATAAAAATCTGCTGCCGCCGAAAGCCGCTGGCATTGCGATGGCGCTGAGCGTGCTGGGTGCGCAGTTCGATAAGTTGCTTGATGTGACGTTGTGTTACCCGGAAAACAACGACAGCCCCTTCTTTGACATGCTGAGTGGGAAGCTAACGCGCATTGTGGTACGCGTGAATCTGCTGCCGGTGGCCGAAGAGTTACACGGTGATTATGTCTCAGATAAGAACTTCAAGCGCCGTTTCCAGCAGTGGCTGAACTCACTGTGGGAAGAAAAAGATACATTGCTGACGTCTCTCATTACGCCGCATTCACAGAAGAAATAATACCTTTATCTCGCCTCCTGAATGGCAGGAGGCGAGATTATCAACTTATGGCAGGAAACGACCTCCCCGCGCCATAAACTCTTCCGCCGTCATCTCTTTGCCGTTAAAGACAACTTTTCCCTGCTGATATTCAAAATCAAGCTTCGCCGCTTTATCATCCACGCTGATAAGATCCATCATTTTACCAACCGTAATGGCATTTTTAACGTCTTTCTCAGCCTGTTTTTGTGCGGCAGCGTCATCCTTACCCTCCGCCAGCTTTATTTGCTTAGCGGTGTAGGTGAAAACATCCAGAGGCAGCATGACGTTGGCCGTCATGGTTTTAACATTCTGGTCTACGGATTCGGTTAAAGTTCCTGGCGTGAATTTTGCTTTGACCGGATCGGCAATGGCGATATTAATATTAGCCGTCATTTCACCTTTTTCATTTTTCCAGCTAATCGGGAATTTAATGACTGGCTCGCTTTTCTGGATGTTGGCGATGTACTTCATGAGCAGTTTCAAACTGATCTCACCCATCGCGTCTTCATCTTTACCCAGCGCAGGATTGGCCACGATAGCCTTACTCAGTTCCGCGTTGTAATTAGTGAACAACTCGCGAATCGCAACAGGATCGAGATTCTCTAAGACCAGGGCAATTTTACCACTTCCCAGATTCTGTTTTTCACGAATTAAATCCCTGATACCATACTCCTGAGTATAGTTAATGTGCTTTTTATCACTGGATAATGCCAAAGCGCCGGTTCCGGTGAGGGCATTAATCTGTATTAAATCTTTGCCCCTGGAGTTTACTCGTATATTATTCAGTGATACATCTGCATGGCCAACAGTGATATTATCATCAACCTTATTAGCCGTTGACGTAACAGTCATTGAATCTGAATAAAGTTTTACATCATTATTATCCTGGCTAATAACAATGTTTTTTAACTGCCCATTAATCTGTGCATCCGTGAGCAGTGAATTTTCGCCTGAGACATTAAATTCACCCCCTTCAAATGCAAATGTGGTTTTGGTATCGGAATAAGAGGCTGGCGCCACTACAATCTGGGTCGCGATAGTTTTATCATAACTTGCACGAATATTTGCATCGATCGGAGAATGTCCTTTGGACGCGTCAAAAAGCGGTTTGGTCATTTCACCGTTAACCAGCGACACGTTCATCGCCGCCATTGCAGGAGCAAAACTGCCTTTCGCCAGCGAGGAAAGTGGGAAAGGGCCATGATCAACATCGACATTAAACGCAATGTTCTGCCCGGCTTTAATGCCGCTAGCCTCTATGCCATGTTCAAACGTCAGCACCACCTGAAAATGAGAACTCAGTAAGCCACCAGAAAAATCCTTGTAGCTTAATGTCATCCCCATTTGTGAGGATTTCGCTTTACTGGCCTGATTAAAAGAAGAAACAAAATCGGTAACGTTCGGTTCGATCTGTTTACCGGTATACCATGCGCCCCCTATCCAACACGCACCCAATGCAACCACTACGCCCGCCGCTACGACACTCTTTTTCATGACAATCATCCCTAATAAATATGTTGGGATATTATATAAAAGAATATCTGGAGCCTGTATATTTGTTAGGTTTAAAAGCGAATTATCAGAATGTGTTTATTCGGAAGATATAAAAAAGGCCCGCAACAATTTGCGAGCCTTATATATTATTAATTAAACTTATTTTTTCTCAATAAGTTGTTTTACGGTATCAGCATACTGCTGAACAAAGATTTCCATGTTGCTGGCATCCATACCCTGCGGATTCAGCTGATATTTGCCGTTAACAAACATCGCCGGAACACCCTGCAGTTGCAGGTCAGCGGCCGCTTTTTCCTGCTGTGCTACCAGGGATTTCACCACAAAGCTATTCCATGCGGCATCGTATTCTTCACCTTTCACGCCTGCATCGACGAAGACCTTACGGATATCGGCAACGTTCTGAACAGTCTGTGTTTTCTGAATGGCTTCGAACATCGGCGCAGTAATTTTATCTTCCACACCCAGTGCCATTGCAACCGCCCACGCCTGAGTCAGGTCTTTGCCCAACGGGCCCAGGAACTCAACGTGGTATTTGGTCATTTTGGTGCCTTCCGGCAGTTTCTGTTTCACGGTATCGGAAACATGCAGCACTTCTTCAAACTGATAGCAGTGCGGGCAGTAGAACGAGAAGAACTCCAGTACCTGCGGCTCGCCGGCAACCGGTTTATCGAGGGTAGTGTATTGTTTGCCATCGGTGATCTGAGCAGCGGAAGCGCTGAATGCCAGAATCATACCTGCCAGCGCAAGCCAAATTTTTTTCATAACGAATTCTCTCCTGAATATGTCAAATTAATACATTGGCGTTAACTGAAGAGGGGGCTCCTGAAGAACCTTCACCTGCTCAATAAATATCGAAATCTGCCGCAGCCAGAAATCTTCCCCGGTAAGCCAGGGGAAATTCTGAGGAAACGCAGGGTCATCCCAGCGCCTGATAATCCACGCAAGATAATAAACCAATCGCATCGCGCGTAAAGGCTCAATGAGTGCCAGTTCATCCAGATTGAAATTGCTGAACTCCTCGTAGGCTTCAACAATCATCTCCATCTGCATCCGCTGCTCGGCACGATCGCCATTCAACAACATCCACAGATCCTGTACCGCAGGGCCGGTGCGCGCATCATCCAAATCAACAAACAGCGGCCCGTCACGCCAGAGAATATTCCCGGCATGGCAATCACCGTGCAGGCGCAGCGTGTTAAAGCGGCCATGCCACTGTGCCATCACAGCATCAATGAGATCGTCGGTCGCTTTCAGAAAACGTTCTTTCAACGCGGCGGGAACCAGAGCGGAATGTTCAAAAACGGCGCGCGGCTCGATAAGATACTCTTTCACGCCGATTTCCGGGCGGGCTACAAAGCGCGACTTACGGCCGGTTTGGTGCAAACGCCCCAGATAACGCCCAACCCACTCCATTTGATCCAGATTATCAGATTCAAACTGGCGGCCTCCCAGACTTGGGAATACGGCGAAACAGAACCCCTGATGGGTCAGCAGCGTTTTGTTGTTGAAAGTGATGGGCGCGGCAACAGGCACTTCATCATTAAGAAGTTCCTGGGCGAAGCGATGTTCTTCCAGAATTTGGTCAGCCGACCAGCGTTCGGGGCGATAGAACTTCACCACCATACGGCGGCGATCTTCATCCTGAAATTGATAAACCCGGTTTTCATAGCTGTTTAACGGGGTAAGGCCAGAATCCACCCGAATACCCTGATCGAATAACGCATCGATAATGGTATCCGGGTGCAATGTCTGAAAAGTGAAAGCCTTGTCGTTCATCCTGCCAATCCGACTAACTATACGAATAGTTCAGGATATCATTTCGTAGCGCTTTCAGCGGCTGTGCTTACAACCTTTTACTCTTTAATCACACCGCGAGCGCGTAGCAGCGCAGTTTTAAAATCTTCTTCGTAATCTTTCTGGATACCCGGAATCACGGCATCTTTCGCCGAGTCACGCATTTTCAGGTGATAGATCAGAATATCATCCGTTAAATCTGCCAGTTCCCCCTCAAAACCTGACTCCTTCGCCAGTTTCTGCAAAAATTGCATCAGGTTCAGTTCCGGCTCTTTCTGCCAGGCTGGCTGGAGGAGTTCAATAACTTCATTCAGACGTTTACATTTCATGGTCGTGCTCCTTACTCTTGATTAACACACGGTAGCAGGGTCAAACCCACAATAAAAGAGGCGATATAGTGAATATAACGGGCGTCGTGCTGGCGGGTGGTAAAGCTTCACGAATGGGTGGACAGGATAAGGGATTAATGACGCTGCACGGGAAACCGCTGTGGAAACATGTGGCGGATCGTTTACAGCCGCAGGTGAAGACTGTGACGATCAGCGCTAATCGCAATATTTCGGTGTATCAGGCCAGTGGTTTTCCCGTTTATCAGGATACGCTTGCCGATTTTCCGGGGCCGCTTGCCGGAATGGCTTCTGTCATCAGGCAAGCTGAGGGCGAGTGGTTCCTGTTCTGCCCGTGTGATACGCCGTTTATTCCTGCCCATCTGGCGGAGCGTCTACAATCTCAGCGTACTGAAGCGCCAGTGGTGTGGGTTCATGATGGCGACCGCGATCATCCGGCAATAGCACTGGTTCATCGCCGGGTCGCTGCAGATATTGAAGCCTATCTTGCACGTGGCGATCGCCGGGTGATGGTCTTTATGCGTGAAGCTGGTGGGCATGCAGTGGATTTTAGCGATTGCCGGGAAGCCTTCAGTAACGTGAATACGCTGGAAGATTTGGCATGGTTTGAGGCGCACTCATGATTCCCTTATTAGCGATAGCGGCATGGAGCGGGACCGGTAAAACAACGTTGCTTAAGCAGTTGATCCCAGCGCTATGTCAGCGCGGGATACGACCGGGCCTTATAAAGCATACGCACCATAATATGGATGTGGATAAGCCGGGTAAGGATAGCTATGAATTGCGTAAAGCAGGCGCAACACAAACGCTGGTTGCCAGTAAACAGCGCTGGGCGCTGATGACGGAGACACCAGAGGAAGAGGAGCTGGATCTCGTATTCCTTGCCAGCAGAATGGATGCATCAAAGCTGGATGTAATTCTGGTGGAGGGATTCAAGCATGAAGAAATCGCGAAAATTGTGCTGTTTCGCAAGGATGCCGGGCATAAGCCGCAAGAGCTGGTGATCGATCAGCATGTTATCGCTGTGGCCAGTGATATTTCGCTCAGAGTGAATGTGCCGTTATTGGATATCAATGACGTTGAGGGAATTGCGGATTTTGTGGTGCGTTGGATGCGAATGTTGTGAGTTTTGTGCGCGCGGTGTCGCCCGGTGGCGCTGCGCTTACCGGGCCTACGGGTTCGTGCCATTCGGTGGGGGTTATTCTTTTGTAGGCCGGATAAGGCGCAGCCGCCATCCGGCAGGTTTTTTCGCACCAGCGCAAAAAGGCCATCCTTCCGGATGGCCTTCTGCTTTATTTGATGCCTGGCAGT
>NZ_VTZO01000002.1:0-90117 GCF_008369545.1 Pseudocitrobacter sp. 73
TTTATCTCATGTCTAATCACGATGTTACCCGCGAGGTCAGCATGATCTGGCATACCTTTTTTCAGCCGTTTATCGAGTTTGGCTTTATGCGTCGGGCGCTGATGGTGTGCCTCGCGCTCTCACTGAGCACCACGCTACTGGGCGTATTTCTCCTGTTGCGGCGAATGAGCTTAATGGGCGATGCCTTGTCGCATGCCATTCTGCCCGGCGTTGCTGTGGGCTATTTAATGAATGGAATGTCATTGCTGGCAATGACGATCGGCGGTTTCGTGGCAGGGATCGCCGTGGCGCTGGGGGCGGGCTGGGTGAGTCGCCGCACGCTTCTGAAAGAGGATGCCAGCTTTGCCGGATTCTACCTGGGCTCTCTGGCGCTGGGCGTCACGCTGGTGTCACTGCGCGGCTCAAACGTCGATCTTCTGCATTTGTTGTTTGGCTCAATTCTGGCAGTAGACGGACCTTCGGCACTGTTTGTCGCGCTGGTGGCCTGCATCACGCTGATCGCGCTGGCGGTGTGTTATCGCGGCCTGGTGGTTGAAGCGTTCGACAGCAGTTGGTTGCAGGTGAATGCCGGCTGGCTGCCATCAGCGTTACACGGTTTATTCCTCGCTCTGCTGGTGCTGAACCTGGTGGCCGGGTTTCAGGTGCTCGGTACATTGATGGCGGTGGGCGTGATGATGCTGCCCGCAATAGCGGCCCGCTGCTGGGCACAGACTCTGCCCGCTATGCTCGGGCTGGCGGGGCTTTGCGGCGTGCTTTGTGCCTGGATTGGGCTGAGCTTCTCGTGGGCGGCGAGCCTCCCGGCCGGGCCGACTATTGTGCTGACCGCCAGTCTGATTTTTCTTTTTTCGCTGATTTTTGGCACGCGCAGCAGGCTGGCTTATCGCTTGCGAGCGCTTTTAACTGAGGGGATGGTATGAAAATGAAGAAGGTAATTCTGGCGCTGGTGCTGGGGTTAATCGCGCAGGGTGCGATGGCGAAAACGCTCAATGTGGTCACCAGTTTTTCGGTGCTGGGCGATATCACGCAGCAGGTTGGGGGCGATGCGGTGAAGGTGACGACGCTGGTGGGGCCGGACGGCGATCCGCATACTTTTGAGCCGTCGCCGAAAGAGAGCGCATTGCTGAGTAAAGCGGATGTGGTGGTGGTGAACGGTCTGGGGCTGGAAGGGTGGATTGACCGTTTAGTCAAAGCGTCTGGATTTAACGGCCAACTGGTCGTTGCCTCTCAGGGCATTGCCACGCAAACGCTGGAAGAGGATGGACAAACGGTGACGGACCCGCACGCCTGGAATAACGTGGCGAACGGCGTTATTTATGCGCAGAACATTACCGAGGGGCTCGCCAAAGCTGACCCGCAGGACGCCAGCGTCATTAAAGCCCGCGGTGCGAAATATGCGGCTGAGCTCAGGGCGCTCGATAGCTGGGTGAAGCAGCGTTTCAGCCCTATTCCGCGCGAGAAACGTAAGGTACTGACCAGCCACGATGCGTTCGGCTATTTCGCCAAAGCGTATCAGGTGGACTTCCTTTCGCCACAGGGGCTGTCATCGGAAAGCGAAGCGAACGCGGCAGATGTCGGCGCGTTGATCAAACAAATCAAGGCCGATGGTGTGCATACCTGGTTTATGGAAAACCAACTCGATCCGCGCCTGGTCAAACAAATTGCATCCGCGACCGGTGCGCAGGCAGGCGGCGAGCTTTATCCGGAAGCGTTATCGAAACCGGGCGGCGTGGCGGATAGCTATGTGAATATGGTGCGGCATAACGTGGAGACTATTGTTGCCAGTATGCAGTAATAGCGGCCGGCCCTTGCGGGCCGACGCTTATTTCACGCTGTCTTGCCCGGCTTTTAATGATTTCACTGTTTTACCCAAGTGCAGGCCATAAATCAGACACCCCAGACCAAGCAACACTTCAACTGCCATAAACAATAAATCAAACGGGCCTGTACTGACACGTAACACCACATTCAGTAATGTAAAGAGGCCGCAAATAATCATAATTAAGCGCAATTGCTCAGTTTGCTTGAGCTTTTTTTCAGCTGCAGTTCGTGGTTTCGCCATATCCCTATCCTTTCCATTTTTCCGTGGTGGGTCCCGGTAAAATTATCTCACCACGTTTTTCAGGCTGCTATCCGAAAAGCACCAGGGTTATGCTTGAGATCCATTTTCTGAACCCCCCTCGTAAATTCGACACCTCGCCCCCATCTGTGTTGGGAAAGTGCTATCTTGTCCGACAGATATCTACCTGACAGGAGGGGTGATGACTGACAGCGAATTATTTCAACTGAGTGAAAAGGTCGGGCAGGCGCTGAAGGCGCAGGGCGCAACGGTAACCGCGGCTGAATCCTGCACCGGTGGCTGGATTGCCAAAACCCTGACCGATGTCGCGGGAAGTTCCGCGTGGTTTGAGCGCGGCTTTGTTACCTACAGTAATGAAGCTAAATCACAAATGATTGGCGTCAGTGCGGTGACGCTGGAACAGTACGGCGCGGTGAGCGAACCGGTCGTGGTCGAAATGGCCGTGGGCGCGTTACGGGCAGCGCGTGCCTCTTATGCGGTATCGGTTAGCGGCATTGCCGGGCCGGATGGCGGCAGCGATGAGAAGCCTGTCGGCACCGTGTGGTTTGGCGTGGCAAGTGCCGCCGGACAAGGTGTAACCCAGCGTGAATGCTTTGCGGGCGACCGGGAATCGGTACGCCGACAGGCCACGGCATTTGCCTTACAACTGCTCTGGCAACAATTTCTACAAAATACTTGATACTGTATGACCATACAGTATAATTGCTTCAACAGAACAGAATTCATTCCCCGGGCTTGCTCGGCATGACAGGAGTAAAAATGGCTATCGACGAAAACAAACAGAAAGCGTTGGCGGCAGCACTGGGCCAAATTGAGAAGCAATTCGGCAAAGGCTCCATCATGCGCCTGGGTGAAGACCGTACCATGGACGTGGAAACCATCTCCACTGGTTCGCTTTCACTGGATATCGCACTGGGTGCAGGCGGTCTGCCGATGGGGCGTATCGTCGAAATCTACGGGCCTGAATCTTCCGGTAAAACGACGCTGACCCTGCAGGTCATCGCCGCAGCACAGCGTGAAGGTAAAACTTGTGCCTTCATCGATGCAGAGCACGCGCTGGACCCTGTCTATGCACGTAAGTTAGGCGTTGATATCGACAACCTGTTGTGCTCCCAGCCAGATACCGGTGAACAAGCGCTGGAAATCTGTGATGCGCTGGCGCGCTCTGGTGCGGTTGACGTGCTGGTTGTTGACTCCGTTGCGGCACTGACGCCGAAAGCGGAAATTGAAGGCGAAATCGGTGACTCTCATATGGGCCTTGCGGCGCGTATGATGAGCCAGGCGATGCGTAAGCTGGCTGGTAACCTGAAACAGTCCAACACGCTGCTTATCTTCATCAACCAGATCCGTATGAAAATTGGCGTCATGTTCGGTAACCCGGAAACCACGACCGGTGGTAACGCGCTGAAATTCTATGCGTCCGTTCGTCTGGACATCCGTCGTATCGGCGCGGTGAAAGAGGGTGATAACGTCATCGGTAGCGAAACCCGCGTGAAAGTGGTGAAAAACAAAATCGCTGCACCGTTCAAACAGGCAGAATTCCAGATCCTCTACGGTGAAGGTATTAACTTCCTGGGCGAGTTGGTAGACCTGGGCGTGAAAGAGAAGCTGATCGAAAAAGCGGGTGCCTGGTATAGCTACAACGGCGACAAAATTGGTCAGGGTAAAGCGAACGCTATCTCCTGGCTGAAAGAGAACCCGGCGGCGGCGAAAGAAATCGAGAAGAAAGTGCGTGAGCTGCTGCTCAGCAATCAAGATTCTTCGCCGGATTTCGTGGTCGATGAAAACGACACGCACGCGAAAGAAACTAACGAAGATTTCTGATAACCTCTCATCAGAAACAGAAGGGCTGCCGATGCAGCCCTTTTTGCATTTGAAGGAGCGGGAGAAAGATGAACGAGAATACACCACGCCGCTCGGCGTATGCCCGCTTGCTGGATCGCGCGATTCGCATTCTGGCAATGCGCGACCACAGTGAGCAGGAACTGCGTCGCAAGCTTATTGCGCCGGTGATGACGAAGAATGGCCCTGAACCTGTTGATGCACCAGAAGAAGATGTGGAAAAGGTCATTGCCTGGTGCCATGAAAACCGCTATCTCGATGATTTGCGATTTGTCGGACAGTTTATCGCCAGCCGCAGCCGCAAGGGTTATGGTCCCGCACGTATTCGGCAGGAACTTGGTCAGAAAGGTATTCAGCGTAATGATATTGAACAGGCTATGCGCGAGTGCGATATCGATTGGGGAACGCTGGCGCGTAACCAGGCGGAGCGTAAATATGGCGATCCATTACCGATCACATTTGCCGAAAAAGTAAAAATCCAGCGCTTTTTGCTCAATCGCGGCTATCTGATGGAAGATATCCAGGAAATATGGCGAAATTTTGACGATTGAGCGCACGGGGGATTTTACTTCCCTTTAAAGAAAACTTATCTTATTCCCACTTTTTCCGTCTGGTAGCAAGTTGAACAACAAATGACCTGCTACGACGGCGACCATTCGTTAGCTTGATTTCAGGATAATTATGAGCAAGAGCACCGCTGAGATCCGTCAGGCGTTTCTCGACTTTTTCCATAGCAAGGGACATCAGGTAGTTGCCAGCAGCTCCCTGGTGCCGAATAACGATCCGACCCTCCTGTTTACCAACGCCGGGATGAACCAGTTCAAGGATGTTTTCCTTGGTCTCGACAAACGTAATTATTCTCGCGCAACGACTGCGCAGCGTTGCGTTCGTGCGGGTGGTAAACATAACGATCTGGAAAACGTCGGTTACACCGCGCGTCACCACACTTTCTTCGAAATGCTGGGTAACTTCAGCTTCGGCGACTACTTCAAACACGATGCTATTCAGTACGCGTGGGAATTGCTGACCGGTGAAAACTGGTTCGCCCTGCCGAAAGAGCGTCTGTGGGTGACCGTTTATGAAACCGATGACGAAGCTTACGAAATCTGGGAGAAAGAAGTCGGTATCCCGCGTGAGCGCATCATCCGCATCGGCGACAATAAAGGCGCGCCGTATGCTTCCGATAACTTCTGGCAGATGGGCGATACCGGCCCATGCGGCCCGTGCACCGAGATCTTCTACGATCACGGCGACCACATCTGGGGTGGCCCTCCGGGAACGCCTGAAGAAGACGGCGACCGTTACATCGAGATCTGGAACATCGTCTTCATGCAGTTCAACCGTCAGGCTGACGGTACAATGGAGCCGCTGCCGAAGCCGTCCGTCGACACCGGTATGGGCCTGGAACGTATCACTGCGGTACTGCAACACGTCAACTCTAACTATGAAATTGACCTGTTCCGTAAGCTGATTGATTCCGTGGCTAAAGTCACTGGCGCGACTGACCTGACGAACAAGTCACTGCGCGTTATTGCGGACCACATTCGTTCCTGTGCGTTCCTGATTGCTGATGGCGTTACGCCGTCGAATGAAAACCGTGGCTATGTGCTGCGCCGTATCATTCGTCGTGCCATCCGTCACGGCAACATGCTGGGCGCGAAAGACACCTTCTTCTATAAGCTGGTTGGCCCGCTGATCGAAGTGATGGGTTCTGCCGGTGAAGAACTGAAACGCCAGCAGGCGCAGGTTGAACAGGTTCTGAAAACTGAAGAAGAGCAGTTTGCCCGTACGCTGGAACGCGGCCTGGCGCTGCTGGACGAAGAGTTGTCTAAGCTGACTGGCGACACGCTGGATGGTGAAACCGCTTTCCGCCTGTATGACACCTACGGCTTCCCGGTTGACCTGACGGCGGACGTTTGCCGTGAACGCGGCCTGAAAGTGGACGAAGAGGGCTTTGAAGCCGCGATGGAAGAACAGCGCCGTCGTGCGCGTGAATCCAGCGGTTTCGGCGCAGACTATAACGCGATGATCCGCGTTGATGGTGCATCAGAATTCAAAGGCTACGATCATCTTGAACTGAACGGCAAAGTCACCGCGTTGTTTATCGACGGTAAAGCGGTTGATAGCGTGGCGGCCGGTCAGGAAGCGGTTGTCATTCTGGACCAGACCCCGTTCTATGCGGAATCTGGCGGTCAGGTTGGCGATAAAGGCGAGTTGAAAGGCGCGGGCTTTAGCTTCAGCGTGAACGACACGCAGAAATACGGTCAGGCGATTGGTCATCTCGGCAAACTGACGGCGGGTTCCCTGAAAGTGGGTGACGCAGTGCAGGCCGACGTTGATGAAGCGCGTCGTGCGCGTATTCGTCTGAACCACTCCGCCACGCACCTGATGCACGCGGCGCTGCGCCAGATTCTGGGCACGCACGTGGCGCAGAAAGGTTCTCTGGTGAATGATAAAGTTCTACGTTTCGATTTCTCGCATTTCGAAGCGATGAAACCGGAAGAGATTCGCGCGGTCGAGGATCTGGTTAATGCCCAGATTCGTCGTAACCTGCCGGTTGAAACCAACGTAATGGATCTCGACGCGGCAAAAGCGAAGGGCGCGATGGCGCTGTTCGGCGAAAAATATGATGACCGCGTTCGCGTGCTGAGCATGGGCGATTTCTCTACTGAGCTGTGCGGCGGTACTCACGCTTCACGCACGGGTGATATCGGTCTGTTCCGTATTGTGTCCGAATCCGGAACGGCGGCAGGTGTTCGCCGTATCGAAGCAGTAACCGGTGAAGGCGCGATTGCCAGCCTGCATGCAGAAAGCGATCGTTTGGGTGATATCGCCCAGTTGCTGAAAGGCGATAGCCATAACCTGACGGAGAAAGTGCGCACCGTTCTGGAACGTACCCGTCAACTGGAGAAAGAGCTGCAGCAACTGAAAGAGCAGGCGGCAGCGCAGGAGAGTGCAAACCTTTCCAGCAAAGCAGAAAACATCAACGGCGTTAAGCTGCTGGTGAGCGAGCTTTCGGGCGTTGAGCCGAAAATGCTGCGTACGATGGTTGACGATCTGAAGAACCAGCTGGGTTCCGCCATTATTGTGCTGGCGACCGTTGCTGACGATAAGGTTTCTCTGATTGCGGGTGTGTCTAAGGATGTCACTGACCGCGTAAAAGCAGGGGAGCTCATCGGCATGGTGGCTCAGCAGGTTGGTGGTAAAGGCGGTGGTCGCCCGGACATGGCGCAAGCCGGTGGTACCGATGCGACGGCGCTTCCAGCCGCGTTGGCCAGTGTGAAAGATTGGGTAAGCGCTAAGCTGTAACAAAAATAAATCCTGTGTGGGCGTCTTAACGTTAATTGTTAAGACGCCTTGCATATGGAGTACTGATAACGATAAAGTCAGGTTGAAGTCATGTATATCGGCTAAACTTACATTTAACAGAATGTGATGCAGTGACGGTTACACCAGATGTTTGTCACAGCGTACGTTTGGCGTTATGCACGAAGCGTTCAGGTCAAATCAAGGAAGCCTGAGGGTGAGTGTGTATATGATGGATATGCCGGGATACAGAGAGACCCGACTCTTTTAATCTTTCAAGGAGCAAAGAATGCTGATTCTGACTCGTCGAGTTGGTGAGACCCTCATGATTGGAGATGAGGTCACTGTGACAGTTTTAGGGGTGAAGGGTAACCAGGTGCGTATCGGCGTTAACGCTCCGAAAGAAGTATCCGTTCACCGTGAAGAGATCTACCAGCGTATCCAGGCTGAAAAATCCCAGCAGTCCAGTTACTAAGTTCTCGCGTCTCACCTTCCGGTGAGACGCATCCTTCCCAGATTTCCCGTTTAACCTCTTCGTTTTCTTCTCGCTTTCTTCTCTTTTTCATCCTGTCGTGATTTTGTCGCCTCTGTTGCGCCACATTCTTTCTGTTTTGTTTTACCGTGAGTTAGCGATTTTATTGTTGAGAAAACAGTCTTTTTGCCGTTTTTAACGTCTAATTGTGCGCGAAGTGTGCAAACGATAAAAGGTCTCGAAAAATTGTTTGACTTATAAAGCCCAGAAAGTAATATGTGCGCCACGCAGCGACGAAGAGCTTTTAACGAGTTCTCCGAAGCACTCGAAAGAGGCGTGTGGTGAGGTGGCCGAGAGGCTGAAGGCGCTCCCCTGCTAAGGGAGTATGCGGTCAAAAGCTGCATCCGGGGTTCGAATCCCCGCCTCACCGCCATTTTGCATCCGTAGCTCAGCTGGATAGAGTACTCGGCTACGAACCGAGCGGTCGGAGGTTCGAATCCTCCCGGATGCACCATATTCTCCGAAATAGCAGTGGGTTTGTTGTTTCATGTTCCGCGAAATTATCGCGAGCACCAGGGAGGATAGCGTTGCTTTAGCAACGACCTGTAGGGCGAGGCGCAGCCGAGTAATCCTCCCGGATGCACCATCTTCTCAAGAACAACAGCAAGTCTCTTATTTCCTCCCTTGATACACTTACAAAATCCTAATTTTTTCTAAACCCTTCCTCTCTGCCTATTTCCAACGCGTCTGTCAGCGACAAAAACCGCCTTTTACGTTAAAGTAACATCTCACTTTATCTTGTCTGTGAGAACGGGATGTACGAACGCTACGCGGGATTAATCTTTGATATGGATGGCACCATCCTGGACACCGAACCTACGCACCGTAAAGCGTGGCACGAGGTGCTGGGGCGTTATGGTATGCGTTTCGACGAGCAGGCGATGGTTGCCCTTAACGGTTCTCCAACCTGGCGTATCGCCCAGGCAATTATCGAACTTCATCAGGCCGATCTTGACCCTCATCTTCTGGCACAGGAAAAAACAGCCGCTGTTAAAGCGATGCTGCTGGACTCTGTGACGCCGTTGCCACTTATCGATGTAGTGAAGGCCTGGCATGGTCGTCGGCCAATGGCGGTCGGTACAGGCAGCGAGAGCGCTATTGCTGAAGCATTGCTGGCGCATCTGGGCCTGCGACACTACTTTTCTGCGGTTGTCGCCGCCGATCACGTTAAGAATCACAAACCTGCACCGGATACCTTCCTTCTTTGCGCGGAACGTTTAGGCGTTGCGCCGGAAAAATGCGTCGTGTTTGAAGATGCTGATTTTGGTCTGCAGGCGGCCAGAAGCGCCGGTATGGACGCTGTGGATGTCCGTCTGCTGTGAGTGACGGGCTGGCGCTGGCATCGTTATTCGCCAGCAGTTTTCTGAGCGCCACGCTGCTGCCGGGCAACTCGGAAGCGGTACTCGTGGCGCTTCTCGTCTCTGGCCTCAGCCACCCCTGGCTTTTAGTATTAATAGCAACAATGGGTAATAGCCTTGGTGGGGCAACAAACGTTATCCTTGGACGGTTGTTTCCCGTGCGTAAGCAATCGCGCTGGCAGGAAAAAGCGACATCCTGGTTAAAACGTTACGGCGCAGCCACACTGTTACTGAGCTGGATGCCCGTTATCGGTGATTTACTGTGTCTGCTGGCGGGATGGATGCGCATCTCCTGGGGACCGGTGCTCTTTTTTTTATGTCTTGGAAAAGCGTTACGCTACATCGCTGTAGCGGCGGCGACACTCCAGGGTATGACGTGGTGGCACTAATTGGATTGCTTGTGACCTTTAATCGTCAACCATTACAATTATGCTTAATAAAATGATATCGACAGGCGGGAGGTCAATTTGATCCCGGATGTATCACAGGCACTGACCTGGCTGGAAAAACACCCTGAAGCACTGAAAGGGATAAATCGTGGTCTGGAGCGTGAGACGCTGCGCGTTAACGCTGATGGCTCACTGGCAACGACTGGGCACCCGGCATCGCTGGGCTCGACGTTGACCCATAAATGGATCACCACCGATTTTGCCGAAGCGCTGCTGGAATTTATCACTCCGGTTGATGGCGACGTCAACCATATGCTCACTTTCCTGCGTGACATTCACCGTTATACGGCGCGTCATCTTGGCGATGAACGGATGTGGCCGCTAAGTATGCCGTGCTATATCGCGCCGGGCCAGGATATCGAACTGGCACAGTACGGTACGTCTAACGTCGGCCGTCTGAAAACGCTGTATCGCGAAGGGCTGAAGAACCGCTATGGCGCGCTGATGCAAACCATTTCTGGTGTGCATTACAACTTCTCTCTGCCGATGGCATTCTGGCAGGCGAAATGCGGCGTGACGGATGCTGAGAGCGGTAAAGAGGCGATCTCTGCCGGTTATTTCCGCGCGATCCGCAACTACTACCGCTTTGGTTGGGTGATCCCGTATCTGTTTGGTGCGTCTCCGGCGATTTGTTCTTCATTCCTGCAAGGGAAAGAGAGCGCGCTGCCGTTTGAGAAAACCGAGTGCGGCATGTACTACTTACCTTACGCCACGTCTCTGCGCCTGAGCGATCTTGGCTATACCAATAAATCGCAAAGCAATCTCGGAATTACGTTTAACGAATTGCACGAATACGTGGCAGGATTAAAGCGGGCTATCAAAACGCCGTCGGAAGAATATGCGCGTATTGGCGTTGAGAAAGACGGTAAGCGTCTGCAAATCAATAGCAATATTTTGCAGATTGAGAATGAGCTCTATGCGCCGATTCGCCCGAAACGTGTTACTCGCAGCGGCGAAAATCCGTCCGATGCGCTGTTGCGTGGCGGGATTGAGTACATTGAAGTGCGCTCGCTGGATATCAACCCGTTCTCGCCAATTGGCGTGGATGAGCAGCAGATTCGCTTCCTTGACCTGTTTATGGTCTGGTGCGTGCTGGCCGATGCGCCAGAAATGAGCAGCCAGGAGCTGCAATGTACACGTACTAACTGGAATCGTGTGATTCTGGAAGGGCGTAAACCGGGTCTGACGCTGGGCATTGGTTGCGAAACCGCGCAGTTCCCGCTGCCGAAAGTGGGTAAAGATCTGTTCCGCGATCTAAAACGCGTGGCGCAGACGATGGACAGCATTGAAGGCGGTGAGGCTTACCAGAAAGTGTGCGATGAATTGGTCGCCTGCTTTGATAATCCGGAATTAACTTTCTCAGCCCGCATTCTGCGTTCTATGCTTGATGAAGGGATTGGCGGTACGGGTAAGGCGCTGGCGGAGCTGTATCGAAATATGCTGCGTGAAGAGCCGCTGGAGATCCTCACAGAAGAGGAGTTTGCTGTGGAACGTGATGCATCCGTTGAACGTCAGCGTAAGCTGGAAGCGGCGGATACGGAATCATTTGAAGCGTTACTGGCAAAACACGCCTGACAGAAAAGAAAAAGGCCACATCACTGTGGCCAAATATACATCTCTGAATTCAGGGATGATGATAACAAATGCGCGTCTTTCATATACTCAGACTCGCACTGGAATGAAGAGTTCAGTTTTTTTTAAAAAAAATCACTTTATCCCAAAAAGTCCTGACCAAAATGGCTTAAAGGTATTATTTTTCAATCTGTTATGATGAAAAAATAAAATACCGAGGATGAGGGATACACCGGAGGTTACGAAATGCCGTTGTTAGATAGCTTCACTGTCGATCACACCCGTATGGAAGCACCAGCCGTCCGTGTAGCCAAAACGATGAACACGCCGCATGGTGACGCGATTACCGTTTTTGACCTGCGTTTTTGTGTGCCAAACAAAGAAGTGATGCCGGAAAAGGGTATTCACACGCTGGAGCACCTGTTCGCCGGGTTCATGCGTAATCACCTGAACGGTAACGGTGTTGAGATCATCGACATCTCCCCGATGGGCTGCCGCACCGGTTTTTATATGAGCCTGATTGGCACGCCAGATGAGCAGCGCGTAGCGGATGCGTGGAAAGCGGCGATGGCAGACGTCCTGAAAGTTCAGGATCAGAACCAGATCCCAGAACTGAACGTTTACCAGTGTGGTACGTATCAGATGCACTCCCTGGCAGAAGCGCAGGATATCGCGCGCCATATTCTCGATCGCGACGTGCGTGTGAACAGCAACGATGAGCTGGCGCTGCCGAAAGAGAAATTACAGGAACTGCACATTTAGTTTGGTTGTGCCGGTTAATCCGGCAAACATGATCGTATGAACATCGTAGGCCCGGTAAGCCAGGCGCCACCGGGCAACAAAAAAGGGCCATCGGCCCTTTTTTTATATCAACATATTAATGCGCGCCACCGCCGCCGCCGCCGGCACCGAATGGTGGTCTGGCAAACCACACCAGGCCCAGCAGGACGAGGAATATCCCCGCCGACACCCAGAATATCTCGTTTGCCGAGATAATCAGCCCCTGATTGGTTATCTGCTGCGCCAGCCAGCCGGAAGCCTGCTGTTGCGACATACCCATCCCCTCAAGCTGATTGTACATTGCCTGAGCATCTGGATTGTACGGCGTGACATACTCCGTTAACTGTGCATGGTGCAGCGATTCCCGGTTGGTCCACAATGTTGTAGTGATAGACGTCCCGATAGAGCCCGCCAGCGTACGTGTGAAGTTCGACAGGCTCGACGCCGCTGCCAGACGCTCAGGCGGTAAACCGGAGAGCGTAATGGTCGTCAGCGGCATAAAGAAACATGCCACCGCGAAGCCCTGGATAAACTGCGGCCAGGCCGACGCACCGAAATCCATCCCCGGCTCGAACGTATATGCTCGCCAGTAGAAGCAGACCGCATACATAATAAAGCTGAAGGTGACCAGACGACGCATATCGAGCTTATGCGCAAAGCGACCGATAATCGGCGACAGAATTACCGGTATCACCCCAACCGGTGCAGAGGCCAGCCCCGCCCATGTCGCGGTGTAGCCGTACACCTCCTGCAATAGCTGCGGCAGCAGAACGATTGCGCCGAAGTAAAGCATATAGGCCAGGCTGATACACAAACAGCCGATGGTAAAGTTTCGCGACTTAAAGAGCGAGAGATCGACTATCGGGTTATCGTCCGTCAGCTCCCAGACAATCAGGAAGCTTAGCGACACCACCGCCACAATGGTCAGCACGATGATTTCGGTGGAGTTGAACCAGTCGAGTTCTTTCCCCTGGTCGAGCATCACCTGCAGGCTACCGATCCCCAAAACCAACAGCGCCAGGCCAATACCGTCGATACGACGCTGTTCAGTACGCGTTTCACGCCCACGCAACGCCTGAATACTCATCAGCACGACCACGATACCAATCGGCACGTTGATGAAGAAAATCCAGCCCCAGTGATAGTTATCGCTGATATAGCCGCCGAGGATAGGCCCGCAAATCGGCGCAACGATAACGGTCATCGACCACAGCGCCAGCGCAATAGAGCGTTTGGCAGGCGGATAGTTGCTGAGCAGCAAGCTTTGCGACAGCGGGATAAGCGGCCCGGCAACAATCCCCTGAATCACGCGGAAGAAGATCAGCATGCCCAGGCTGTTGGAGACGCCGCAGGCCCACGACGCGATAGCAAAAGCTACGGTGGACCACAGGAACAGTTTCACCTCACCGACGCGCTTCGCCAGCCACCCGGTAATCGGAATGGAGATGGCGTTTGCCACGCCGAATGAGGTGATAACCCAGGTGCCCTGGCTCAATGAGGAGCCAAGGTTACCGGCGATCGTCGGGATCGCTACGTTTGCGATGGTGGAGTCCAGCACCTGCATGAAAGTCGCAAGCGACAACGCAATGGTCATGATGACCAGTTGCGCGCCTTCCAGCGGTTTTTGCTGTTGCATTACACTCACCCCGGGATCAGTTGGCGTTGGCCTGCACGATGTCGTTGATCAGCTTGTTGACCGGATCGAGACTGATTTCGCGTGCGTTACTTTCGTAAGCCGGGCTGGTGCGGACCTGGCTTGCCAGGATCTGACCGTCACGATTCGACGTATCCACTTTCACCAGCGTGGAGAGGCCAATACGCAGCGGATGTTCCGCCAGCTGTTTTTCATCCAGCTCAACACGAACCGGCAGACGCTGAACCACTTTGATCCAGTTCCCGGTGGCGTTTTGCGCGGGCAGCAGCGAGAAGGCGCTACCGGTCCCCATATCGAGACCGACCACTTTGCCATGGTATTCCACGTCGTCGCCGTAAATATCAGAGATAACGGTGACCGGCTGGCCAATGCGCATGTGTGCCAGCTGCGTTTCTTTGAAGTTCGCATCAACCCACAAATTGTTCGCCGGAACAACCGCCATCAACGCGGTGGTTGGGCTGATTTGCGCACCAGGCTGTACGGCACGACGTGACACGTAACCGGTCATCGGGCTGACAATTTTGGTACGTTGCAGGGCCAGCCATGCGTTACGTACTTCGGTTGCCGCTTGTTTAACGGTCGGCTGGTCTTCCAGCTTCGTCCCCAGAATAATCGCCTGGTTAGCATTATATTGCTGGATAGCGACATCGAGTTCCGCCTGTGCGCTGGCAACGGCATCACGCGCGTGTTGCAGCTCTTCGCGGCCAATCAGGTTGGCGCTGCCCAGTGGAATACGGCGATTTAAGTCCGTTTGCGCCTGTGCCAGGGCGGTTTTTTTCACGTCGATGCTCGCCTGCAATTGCTTGCTGTTGATCATCGTTTGACGCATCTGACGTACGGTAGAGGCCAACGCGGTTTGCGCTTTTTCAAAGGCCTGCTGCGCATCGGTCTGATCGAGCGTGACCAGCACATCGCCTTTTTGCACGAAGTCGGTGTTATCGGCCCAGACTTTCGTCACGCTGCCGGACACCTGCGCCATAATTTGTACCTGGTTCCCTGCCACGTACGCGTCATCGGTTTCTTCAAAATGACGCAGTACTAAAAACCAGTAAATCCCATATGCCACAGCAATAATGACAAAGAGCAAGGTCAACAGCATCAGGGCACGTTTACGCGTGCCTTTTTTGTTGGCCGGTTGCTGCGGGGTTTGAGTCTCCGCATTTGCGCTCATGTTATTCTCCACGATCTTATTATTTCACATCGGCTGAGCCGACCTGTTTATCAGAAAGGCCAGCAGAGGGAGATCTGCTGGCCTGTCAGTTTTCTGTTATCAATCAGGATAATTGAGCGATATCCGGACTTAGCGCAGTGCCTCAAGGACAACGCCATCTTCATCCATCTGATCCAGACGGGTGAGAAGTTTCCGGGTGATATGCTCAAGCTGGTCTTTTTCAGCCGCGCTTAAAGAAGACCAGAGTTGGTGTAAGCAATGATGTTGCGGAGGCAAAACCTCACGCAGGAATTGATGACCTTTATCGGTTAACTGCAAATGCAGGCAACGACGATCGTTGTCGCTTTCACGACGCTCGATCCAGCCGCGCTTTTCCAGCTCATCGGCGATACGGGTTGCATTGGTACGAGACGAGCCCAGCGCGCAGCTCAGCTCAGAAGGCTGAATACTGTGATTTTCCTGAGACTCCAGCGTAATTAACGCCATAAACAATGTCTCGTTAATCCCCTGAGCTTTCAGCATTTTATTGCGGTTATCCAGCAGCTTGCCCTGCATGTGCATGCAAAGACGGGTCAGAAGAATTTCCTGAAACGGAAAATCTTCATGGCGGCTGGCGCGAAATTTTAGCATTTGTTCAATGGGCGTAAACGAACTATCCATTTGGGCATAACCTCATTAATTTCAGCCGATATAGTAACGACGGTGACAAATAAAGTAAATGAATTATTGATTCGAATTTATATGACGAATCTATCAAAGTGAAGGCCGGGCCGTTCCCCAGCCCGGAGCAAGCCGTGCAGGGAATTACGCCTGCGGTTGGTGCCGGTAGCCGCGCCACCACACCAACAGATTGAGCAGCGTAATGCATGCGCCAACCAGACAAACCCCGTTCCAGCCTGCGTGTTGCCAGGCCGAAGCGGAAATCAGCGACCCGGCCGCGCCGCCGATGAAATAGCAGGTCATGTAACCCGCGGTCAGACGGTTACGCGCATCGGGATGCACGCGATAAATCACCGTCTGGTTAGTGATATGTACACCCTGAACCATCAGATCGAGTACCAGAATACCGACGATGAGCGCCGCCACGGAGACCTGCCCGTACCAGATAGCCAGCCAGGAGAGCAGCAGCGCCAGCAGGCTTATCGTGGTGGTAAGATGCGCTTTACCTTTATCAGCAAGTGTACCCACCGGACGTGCGCCTAACGCGCCAGCCGCACCCACTAAGCCAAACAGACCAATGGTACCTTCGGAGAAGTGATAGGGTGCGCCAGCGAGCAGGAATGCCATGGACGTCCAGAGAATGCTGAAGCTGGCGAAGGTCAGGCAGCCCAGCAGCGCACGGGTGCGCAGCAGTTTGTTATGGGCAAACAGATGGTAGATTGAGCCAAGAATGCGCGGGTAGCTCAGGTGATTTTCCTGTTTGAGCTTCGGTAAACCCCGCCACAGCGCGAGCGCCAGAATCGCCATTAATACGCTGGCAACCCAGAACACGGTGCGCCAGCCGCCAAGGCTTGCCAGCAGCCCGGCGACGGTGCGCGCCAGCAGGATCCCAAGCAGCAGGCCACTCATCACCGTACCGACCACTCTGCCACGTTTTTCCGGTGCGGCGAGCGTGGCCGCCATCGGCACTAACAGCTGCGCAACCACCGAAAAGAGGCCGGTCAGCGCGGTACCCAGAATCATCATTCCCAACGATGTGCTGCTGGCGGTGATCAGCATCCCGCCAGCGGCGAGTAGCGTCATCACCACAATCAGCCGTCGACGCTCAAACATATCGCCCAGCGGCACCAGGAAAAGCAACCCGGCAGCATAGCCAAGCTGCGCTGCGGTGACGATAAAGCCAGCCTGGCTCGCACTCAGGGAAAATGCACGCGCAATGGCTTCGAGCAGCGGTTGTGCATAATAGTTGCTGGCAACGGCAAGCCCGGTGGCGACAGACATCAGGGCAATCAGCGCGGGACTCAGCCCGTGTGAGGTTTTGGTCATTGGGGTAAATTATTTTTGTGGTGATTATTATTGATGTTACCAATAATAACGGATGCAGGGGGAATTAAGTGAAATGAATAGTGGCGAGACGTGCGGTTTCTGTGGGGAGGGGCCCCTCACCCTAACCCTCTCCCACAGGGAGAGGGGACTGAGAGTGCATATCTGCCCGTCCTGCACCGGTTTTCTCCCTCTCCCTGTGGGAGAGGGCAGGGGTGAGGGGGTTATTTCTGCGCCGCCAGCGCTTCTTTCACCCAGCCATCAAACTGCGCCTGGTGCGCTTTGATCCAGCCATCAACGTGACCCTGAATATCCCCTTCCGATGCTTTACCTTCATGCATCATCGAGTTCTGGGCGTTAATGTCAGCAACTGGCAGTTTCATGATAGAGAACAGCTTCGCCGCCGCCGGATTTTTCTCGGCCCAGACTTTGTTGGCAACAATGTGCATGGTGCTAACCGGGAAGCCATAGTTCGCGCCATTCGGCAGCTTGGTATCGATGTCTTTCTGCACGCCTGGCAGGGATGAGAACGGCACCTGCAGCCATACCACATCTTTACCTGGCTTCATCACATCACTCACCCAGTACGGCGTCCAGGTGTAATAAAGCACCGGTTTGCCTTCTTTATAACGGGTGATGGTATCGGCCATCATCGCCGCATAGTTACCCTGGTTGTGGGTGACGGTGTTGGTCAGGCCATAGGCGTCCAGTTGGTGGTTAATCGCCGCTTCACAGCCCCAGCCTGGGTTACAGCCGGTTAAATCGGCTTTGCCGTCGCCATTGCTGTCGAACAGTTTGGCGATTTTCGGATCTTTAAGCTGCTCAATATTGGTGATGTGATACTGGTCAGCGGTTTTCTTGTCGATCAGATAACCCTGAGCCGCACCGTTCACGAAGACACCTTCACGGTAGAATTTCTTATCGCCCCCGGCTGCGGCATACATATCGTCATGCAGCGGCTGCCAGTTGACGGCGGTAAAGGTGGAATCGCCAGATGCCAGTGAGGTGTAAGCAACGTTGTAGTCAACTTCATCGGGCTTGTTGACGGTATAGCCCAGCTTTTCCAGCGCGCGGCTGACCAGCAGGGTCTGGAAGGTTTCTTCCGTAATGGTGCTCTGAATGGGCTGTACGGTAACGCCTTTGCCCGGTAAATCCGCCGCAAAGGTGCTGGTGGAAACAAGGGTGGCGAAGGCTGTGGCTAACATTACGCTATGTCGCATCGTTGTTCCTTTTTTATGATGAGTATGGTTTGCAGAGCCCGGCGCGCGATGCGCCGGGTGAAAACAGGATTACTTGCTGAAAGGACGGGTCAGCAGACCCAGAGGACCCGTGGTGTACCAGCGGCGGTTGCCACGGCTGCGGGAATCGCGGCCAACGGCTTGCGTCAGGCGGTCGAGGATGATTGCCAGAATAACGATCCCGACGCCACCCACGGTTGCAAGGCCCATATCAAGACGGCCAATACCGCGCAGAACCATCTGCCCCAGGCCGCCAACCGCAATCATCGAGGCGATAACCACCATAGAGAGCGCCAGCATCAGCGTCTGGTTCACCCCTGCCATAATGGTCGGCATCGCCAGAGGGAGCTGTACTTTGAACAGCATTTGACGCGGGCTGGCACCGAATGAGCGCGAAGCTTCAATCAGATCCGCTGGCACCTGGTTAATCCCCAAAATGGTCAGACGCACAATCGGCGGCAGGGCAAAGATAATGGTGACCACCACGCCCGGTACGTTACCGATACCGAACAGCATCACGATGGGCACCAGGTAAACGAACGCTGGCGTGGTCTGCATGGCATCCAGCAGCGGGCGAATAATTTTTGACGCCCGTGGACTGCGCGCCAGCCATATCCCCAACGGTAGCCCGATGATGATACAGAACAGCAGTGCGGTCAGAACCAGCGCGAGGGTAATCATCGCCTGCGACCAGGCACCAATTGCGCCAATGGCAATCAGCGACACCAGTGTGGCGACACCCATGCTCAGGCTCGACATCTGCCAGGCAATCAGGGCGAAAACGATAATTGCCACCGGCGCCGGCATCCCCAACAGCAACTGTTGAAAAGCACTGAGGATGTAATCGATCGGTACGCGGATCCCCTGGAATACCGGGCGGAAATGCAGAACAACCCAGTCGATCCCTTGCGTCACCCAGCTATCCAGCGGGATCAGCGTCTTATGGAAAGGGTCCATGATATTGAAATGCTCTGGCTGCGGCGCGGGGGCGCTGGTCAGCCAGTCTGCGCCGCCACCGCCATCGGCAGGCGCGCTGCCCCAGGCGTCGGCGGATTGTGCGGCGTTATCGGCCGCCGGTGCGGTATCCCACGGATTGGATTGATCAGCCATTGTTTGTCACCTCGCGATCTAAAGCCTGAAGAAGCATGCGTTTAGAAATAACGCCAACGTACTGCTGTTCTTCCCCAACAACCGGGACCGCGCACGGTGCCTGGCCGACGTGAGAGAGCAATTCGCTGAGCGGTGTTTCTGCGTCAACCACTAATGGCGGATCCAACAAGGCGCTTTCAATTCCCTGGCCTGCACTCAGGGCAGCTTTCAGCGTATCAATGGAGACAATCCCAACAAACTTATTCCCGCGTTCGATGACATAACCATATTCACGGTCATCATCCTGCAATAATTTCAGGGCAGATCGCGGGCCGAATCCGGGTGTTTTTCGGATAATGCCTGCCGGGCTTCGACGGGCAATATCTTTCGCGCTAAACACCTGGCTGATATCGACGCCACGGAAGAAGGTGCGCACATAATCATTCGCCGGATTATTGAGAATTTCATCCGGTGTGCCAACCTGTACCACTTCACCATTTTGCATAATGGCAATGCGATCGCCAATTCGCATGGCTTCGTCGAGATCGTGGGAAATAAAGACGATGGTGCGCTGATGTTTGGCCTGTAATTTTACCAGTTCGTCCTGCATTTCCGTTCGAATTAATGGGTCGAGTGCCGAGAAGGCTTCATCCATTAATAAGATATCGGGGTTGATGGCCAGCGCACGGGCTAAACCAACACGTTGACGCATACCGCCAGAGAGCTCGTCCGGGTAAGAGTGGGCATAATTTTCCAGCCCGACCTGACGCAGCGCGTCCAGGGCTTTCTCCTGACGTTCAGCGGTTGGAACGCCCGCCAGCTCCATGCCGAAGGCGGCGTTGTCGACCACGGTCATATGGGGCATCAGAGCGAACGACTGAAAGACCATCGCAATTTTCTTTCTGCGCACCTCGCGAAGCTCGGCATCAGAGATTTTGGCGATATCTACGCCGTCAATCAGCACCTGCCCGCGGGTTGGTTCAATCAGGCGATTGAGAAGGCGTACCATGGTTGATTTACCGGAACCGGATAATCCCATGATGACAAATATCTCGCCTTCTTCAATGGCCAGACTGGCGTCTTTAACGCCAAGCGATAATCCTGTTTTCTCCAGAATATGTTCTTTGCTGAGGCCTTTTTCAATGTATTTGAATGCGCGCTGTGGATGCTCGCCAAATACTTTATAAAGATTCTTCACTTCTAATTTAATTGCCATGCAATAATAGAATTCCCGTTATTTATTTATATCAATATGATTCCTGATGGAAATAATTACACGGGTATACCCTAACATACTGAGATTCTGTGACAACCCTTGGGAGGATTCTGCTTGCCGAAATTTGAAGGGCGAATTGCCGGGGCTTCCCATGATATAAGGGCTGAGGGCAATTCGAATTTTTCTGATATTTTTACGTTCTTCCACCGTAAATTTCACCTGAAAGCGATAAATTCAGGTGAAATGAAGAGACAAATAACAGTGTAGTAGCTCTAAGAATATTTGTGTGATTAATTGTGTTATTATGGAAATAATCCGGCAAAAAGTGAGGGCTATTTTTGCCGGAAAACGTTATTAGAAATTCCAATCGTCGTCGGTGGTTTCGACGGCTTTTCCCATCACATAAGAGGAACCTGAGCCGGAGAAAAAGTCGTGGTTTTCATCGGCGTTAGGGGAGAGTGCCGCGAGGATTGCCGGGTTCACTTCGGCCATTTCTGCCGGGAATAACGCTTCGTAGCCCAGATTCATCAGTGCCTTATTGGCGTTGTAGCAGAGAAACGCTTTTACCTCGTCGATCCAACCACTGTCAGCATAAAGCGCTTCGGTGTAGGCCAGTTCATTGTCATAGAGATCCATCAGCAAATCGAAGGCAAAATCTTTCAGCGCTTCACGCTCTGCTTCGCTTACTTTCTCCAGCCCTTTCTGATACTTATAGCCAATATAGTAACCGTGGACGGCTTCATCACGAATAATCAGGCGGATAAGATCGGCGGTATTGGTGAGCTTGCCCCGGCTCGACCAGTACATAGGCAACCAGAAGCCAGAATAGAAGAGGAACGACTCCAGAAATACGCTGGCAATTTTCTTCTTCAGCGGTTCATCGGCCTGATAACGTTCCAGCATCAGGTGCGCTTTTTTCTGCAACGGCGCGTTTTCTTCGCTCCACGCATAGGCGGCATCGACATCTTTTGTCTGACACAGCGTGGAGAAAATCGAACTGTAGGAGCGGGCGTGCACCGCTTCCATAAAACTGATATTCGACATCACCGCTTCTTCGTGTGGCGTTAGCGAATCAGGCATCAGCGATGGCGCGCCTACCGTATTCTGAATCGTATCCAGCAGCGTCAGACCGGTGAACACGCGAATAGTAAGCTGCTGCTGGGCGGGCGTAAGGCCCTGCCAGGCAGGGATATCATTGGATAGCGGGACTTTTTCCGGTAGCCAGAAGTTGCTGGTCAGGCGATTCCACACCTCCAGATCTTTATCGTCCTGAATTTTATTCCAGTTGACGGCGCTGACGTGCGATAAACGGTTCATCCTTTTCTCCTTACAGCGCGCAGGACACGCAGCCTTCAATTTCGGTGCCTTCCAGCGCAAGCTGGCGCAGGCGAATGTAGTAGAGGGTTTTGATGCCTTTCTTCCAGGCGTATATTTGCGCTTTATTGATATCGCGCGTGGTGGCGGTATCGGGGAAGAACAGCGTCAATGACAGCCCCTGATCGACATGACGCGTCGCTTCTGCGTAGGTGTCGATAATCGCTTGTGGGCCAATCTCATAGGCATCCTGATAAAGCGCCAGATTATCGTTATTCATAAACGGTGCGGGGTAGTACACGCGCCCGGTTTTCCCCTCTTTGCGAATCTCCACCTTCGAAACTATCGGGTGAATGCTTGACGTGGCGTGGTTGATATAGGAAATCGATCCCGTCGGCGGGACCGCCTGTAAATTCTGGTTATAGATGCCGTAGCACATCACCGCTTCGCGCAGTTGTCGCCAGTTTTCGTGGCTCGGTAAGGTAATGCCTGAGCGCTGGAAGAGGGCGCGAACACGGTCGTGTTTTGGTTGCCAGTCACCTTCCAGATATTGCGTAAAGTACTCGCCGCTGGCATAGCGTGATTGCTCAAACCCGGCGAAGCGTTGCCCGCGCTCGCGCGCCAGCAGCATTGACGTATGCAGGGCATGCCAGGTGACGGTGTAGAAGTAGAGGTTGGTAAATTCCAGCGCTTCCGGGCTACCGTAGGCGATGCCTTCCCGCGCCAGATAACCGTGCAGATTCATCTGCCCAAGCCCGATGGCGTGTGAGGCGGCGTTACCTGCTTCAATCGATGGCACTGAACGGATATGACTCATATCGGATACCGCCGTCAGCCCGCGTATTGCGGTGGCGATGGTCAGGCCAAAGTTGGGCGAATCCATGGTGTGCGCGATGTTCAGCGAGCCGAGATTACAGGAGATATCATGTCCGGTGGCGGCATAATCGAGATTCTCATCGTAGGTTGAAGCGCTGTTAACCTGCAAAATCTCCGAGCACAGGTTGCTCATGTTGATGCGACCGGCAATCGGGTTCGCGCGGTTCACCGTATCTTCGTACATGATGTACGGATAACCGGATTCAAACTGGATCTCGGCCAGCGTCTGGAAGAAATCACGCGCATTAATATATTTTTTGCGCACGCGGGTGTCCGCTTCCAGCTCGGCATACCTTTCGCTGATGGCGATATCGCCAAACGGTTTGCCGTACAGACGTTCGACATCATAGGGCGAGAAGAGCGCCATGTCGGCATTCTCTTTTGCTAACTGGAAGGTGATATCGGGGATCACCACGCCAAGCGAGAGCGTTTTGATGCGAATTTTCTCGTCGGCATTTTCCCGCTTAGTATCAAGGAAACGCAAAATGTCCGGGTGATGCGCGTGTAAATACACGGCCCCCGCGCCCTGACGCGCGCCGAGCTGGTTGGCGTAGGAAAAGGCATCCTCCAGCATCTTCATTACCGGAATCACGCCGGAAGACTGATTTTCAATGCGCTTAATCGGCGCACCGGATTCACGCAGATTCGACAATAGAAAGGCCACGCCACCGCCGCGTTTTGAGAGCTGAAGCGCTGAGTTCACCGCACGACCGATAGACTCCATATTGTCTTCTATACGTAGCAGAAAGCAGGAAACCAGCTCGCCGCGCTGCTGTTTACCACAGTTGAGGAAGGTCGGCGTCGCGGGCTGGAAACGACCGGAAAGCATCTCATCGGTAAGCTGGCAGGCCAGGGCTTCGTCGCCCTGGGCGAGGGTTAGCGCCACCATACAAACGCGGTCGGCGAAGTGTTCCAGATAGCGTTTGCCGTCGAAGGTCTTCAGCGCGTAGCTGGTGTAAAACTTCCATGCGCCGAGGAAGGTCTGGAAACGAAAACCGCTGGCATGCGCGTGTTTAATCAGCGCAGTGACGAACGCGGGGGGATAACATTTAAGCACAGCGTCATCGTAGTAGCCTTCCGCGACCAACCAGCGCAGGCGCGCCTCTGCATCATTAAACGTGACGCTGTTCGGCTGAACATGAGCGGTCATAAAGGCATCTACGGCCTCACTGTCTTTTTCAAACTGAATCTGCCCGTTCCGGTCGTAAAGATTCAGCATCGCGTTAAGCGCATGATAGTCGGGCATGGCCTGGGTTACACGTTCTGCGGTTGTCGTTGCCAAAATTCGCTCACTCCTTTTCGCACTGTATCAATATCGTGTTGCGTGCCCATCAGCTCAAAGCGGTAGAGCCAGGGAACGTGGCATTTTTCTGCGATCACCGCGCCCGCGCGGCCATAGGCGTCGCCAAAGTTTCGGTTTCCCGCTGCAATCACGCCACGGATTAACGCCCGGTTTTGCGGGTCGTTCAGGAAGCGGATCACCTGACGCGGAACCGCTCCTGCCGTACCGCCGCCGCCATAGCTGGGGACGACCAGAATGTACGGTTCCTCGACCTGGATACGCTCCCGCTCATTTAGCGGAATACGTATCGCAGGCAGCCCGAGGCGCACCATAAAGCGGTGTGTGTTCTCAGAGCTGCTGGAGAAGTAGACGAGACGGCTCATGCGTGAGCGGCAATGGCATCGGGGCGCAGGCGATTAATCATATCCGGGCGGAAGCCGGACCAGCGGGTTTCCCCCGCGATCACCACCGGAAGCTGGCGAAAGCCCTGTTCACGAAGGGTATCGGCCATCTCAGGATGCTGGTCGAGATTGACCATCTCGAAATCAAAACCGTGTCTTTCCATTGCCCGTTTGGTGGCGTGGCACTGGATGCAGTTATTACGAGTGTAAATAGTAATGCGCATGATTCGTATTTCCATTTAAAATGACAATAGGGCGCAGTTAAGAGCGTCGGTCCGGGAGTGGTTACCTGAAAGGAATACTAGATGTAGTTTTTGAAAACTTCAACCATACAATATATAGATGTTTGAACAAAAAAAGCCCCCAGCGCGAAATGCGGCGGGGGCCGGGGATGTTTGCGTAAAAATTACATACGCATAGCGATGGCCAGACGGTTAAAGGCGTTCATCAGGCTGATGGCGAAGGTCAGGTCGCTGATTTGCTCGGCGCTAAAGTGCGCCAGCAGGGGTTGATAGACGCTATCTTCCGCATGATGCTCGGCGATGTGCGTCACATCTTCTGCCCAGGCCAGTGCAGCGGCTTCCGCTTCAGTGAAGTGATTACTCACTTTCCAGCCAGCCAGTGCGTCCAGTTTGGTCTGATCCACACCCGCTTTGCGCAGCGCTTTACTGTGCATCTCCAGGCAGAAGGCGCAGCCGTTAATCTGTGAAACGCGCAGGTAGACGAGTTCCAGCAGGGTGCGATCCAGCGAACTCTTTTCCAGGGCAAGGCTTGCCTGAACCATACCTTTGTACACGTCAGGGCTTAATTCGTTATAGGGTTGGCGCAGCAGGGTCATATTGTCTCTCCTCATTATCGATATGCATAAAAGTAGCACTATAATGGTCTGCATCAGATAGCCATATTATGAGTAAAAAAGCAGACCATGATGCAAAGCGATGGCCCACGTTATCGGCAGATTGCCAGGCAGTTGAAAACCGCAATAGAGGAAGGCAAGTTAACGGCAGGCAGACGGCTACCGTCCAGCCGGGTTTATGCGCAGGAGCTGGGCGTGTCACGCGTGACGGTAGAAAATGCCTACGGCGAGCTGGTGGCGCAGGGATGGCTTGAACGGCGCGGCCAGGCCGGGACGTTTGTCAGTGAACATCTCACGCTCAAACCGGCGGTGGCAGAGCCAACCTGGTTTGGCGGCGAGGAGCCGCATCCGCAACCTTTTCAGCTTGGGCTGCCTGCGTTGGATCTCTTCCCCCGGGCATTATGGGCGAAAGTGATGGGGCGGCGGTTGCGAACTCAGACGCGTTTTGACCTTGCGCTGGGTGATGTATGTGGCGAGATGGCGCTACGTCAGGCGATTGTCGAGTATCTGCGACTGTCGCGCAGTATTGAGTGTCAGCCAGAACAGGTGTTCATCACTTCTGGTTATGCAGCGTCGATGAGTCTGATATTACGTGCGCTTGATGGACGCGGGCAGGGAATGTGGGTGGAAGATCCCGGTTTCCCGTTAATTCGTCCGGTGATTACGCAAGAAGGGGTGAACATGCACCCGATTCCGGTGGATAGTGAAGGGATGGAAGTGGAGTGGGCACTCACTAATGCACCTGAAGCCCGCTTTGCATTGCTCACCCCGGCACATCAAAGCCCGCTGGGTGTGGCGCTCTCTCTGCCGCGTCGCCGCCAGCTTCTGGACTGGGCAATGCGCCAGCAGGCGTGGATTATTGAAGACGATTACGACAGTGAGTTTCGCTATCAGGGTAAGCCGCTCCCGCCGCTTAAAAGCCTGGATGCGCCGCAGCGCGTCATTTACGCCGGTACCTTCAGCAAGGCGATGTTTCCGGCGCTGCGCACCGCCTGGCTGGTGATTCCTGTGCCGCTGGTGGCGCAGTTTCGTCGCCAGGTACAAAAAATCGCCTGCCCGGTACCGCTGTTGTGGCAGCAAACGTTGGCGGATTTTATCCATGAAGGTCACTTCTGGCGGCATCTGAAGAGGATGCGCGTGCATTACGCCGAGCGGCGGCGCTGGCTGGAGGAGGCGTTACAGGCACACGGTTGTGACGTGGTGGCGCAGCAAGGGGGCATTCAACTGGTGGTGATGATTTCCGGTGACGATAGGTCATGGGCGCGGCGCGCGCGCGATGCCGGGCTGGCTGTGCAGGCGGTGAATGACTGGCGGATTAACGGAAGCGGAGTGCCAGGGCTCATCATGAGCTTTACCAATATTACGTCGCAGGCGATGGCAAACGAGCAGGTTTTGGCGTTGAAGCGGGCTTTAAAATAAAAACCCCGGCGTAAACGCCGGGGTGCAGACGCGTAGCCGTTCAGAAACTGATCTTAAATTTTCCCGATACGGCGCATTTATTATCTTCACTGTTTCACTTCAATTATCGACGCAAACTTAATAATGCGCCAACAAATATCCCAACGGCGGCAACCGCGCCTAAGCTCTGCCAGGGCTTCTCACGGACGTAGGTACTGGCGCAGTTCAGGTAATCGCAGGCGGCCTGCTGGGAACGGCTGCGGCCATGCAGTCTGGCGCGGGACTCTTTCAACAGCGCCTGTGCTTTACGACGTGCGGCGTCAGCCTCACCTTTTGCATCGCTACCCCAGCTTTTTAGTACATCCTCAAGGCTATCAGCTAACTGATTAACTTGATCCTGGATATCCTGAGTCTCATCAACAACCTCATTGCGGCCAAATCGATTAGGCATGTGCTTCTCCTTTTTATGTGGGGACGGAATTAAGTGTAGGCAAAATTTTTATCCTTTGGAGCGAATCACAGCGAATCGACGCGTTTGTGGATTTTTCTGAAGGCGGGGTTAATGCTGATTACTGTAAGGTGGCGATGCAGTAAGAGATGACGAGGAAAAAATAATGTATTTACGACCTGATGAGGTGGCGCGCGTTCTTGAAAAAGTGGGCTTCACTGTGGATGTGGTAACCCAAAAAGCTTACGGCTATCGCCGTGGCGAGAATTATGTTTACGTGAATCGTGAAGCGCGGATGGGACGCACGGCGTTGATTATCCATCCGGCGTTAAAAGAGCGTAGTAATTCGTTAGCAGAACCGGCTTCTGAAATCAAAACCTGCGATCACTATCAGCAATTTCCCCTCTATTTAGGCGGGGATGAACAGCAACATTACGGTATTCCGCATGGCTTCAGTTCGCGTATTGCGCTGGAGCGTTATTTGAACGGTTTATTTGGCGAGTTTCATTAAGCGAGCGACTGGCATTGGCCAGTCGCAGTGCATTATGCCTTTGCCTGACTGTACTGGCTGACACGGAAAAGTCGGCGACAGAAATCGAGAAAATAACCGTATACCGCGCCCATCACCATTGAAACCACAATATTCGAGCTTACGGCGGCGGCAATCTGATGCCAGTCTGCGCCGATAGTCAGCAGAATAATCACATACACTGGCGACTGAAACGTAACATACGCCAGCGTATCCGCGAGGTTTTTCACCCAGCCTGCCGGGCTAATGCGACGTGCCAGGCGCATAATCGCATCACGATAAATACCGTACGGCCATGCAATAATAATGTTTACCGGTACCGCTAACAGACGAGAAGAAAGCGACTGCTCAAAGGTCATTCCGGAGAGAAAAATTTCAATCATCATGTTCACGACGGAACAGTAGACCACCATGGCGAAAGTGTCTGCTGCTGCGTGACGCAGGCGTGACTGCGCAGAGAACATCGGTATGCTCCTCGAAAAGTAACGAAAACCGTCAATGAAGGGGGTTCTAAAGGCGTTTTGGGTTGCCTTTGTTGCTGCGTATAGATTATCTGTCTGGGTTGAAACTAACAACTAGTGAAATATTTTTATTTAAACGCTTTTTGTCAATAAAATACTCTGTCGATGGGTGATTTTAACTGTTAGCATTATTTTTAGTTATGTGTTGTTTTTATTGTTTTAAAATCAATAAGTTATGTGTTTATGTGCACTGTGTTGCAGATAACTGAGATGTGCTATTGAGGCCAGTAAGCTTGGGATACGGTTTATAAGTGTGATATTTGTCATTTTTGGTGTTTTTTATGTCAGTTAACGGTGTTTTGCAGCAGTTAGTTCTGATGTCATTATTCTGTAGTTATGCACTTAGTATGGGTTATTATTCATCCTGTTGTTTTGTTAACAAGACGTTGCAACATCCGGCAAATGCGCATCGGTTGCGGGAATATTAATTTAGTATCTGCGGGCTGTATTTAAATATAATATCGAAACACCGTGAGGATATATTCATTAATATTTCGGCGGTGGTAATATATTCGTAAATACAATATAATTAGCCGCTGTAGTAATGTATTTTGTTTTGAATAAGGAATTTTATAGCCCTATGTCTGTTATGTTACAAAAATTGAATAACATCCGTTCTTTGCGTGCAATGGCGCGAGATTTCTCCATTGACGTTCTTGAAGAAATGCTGGAAAAAGTCAGGATCGTCACTGAAGAAAAGAGAAATGAAGAGCAGTTAGCGATACAGCAACGCGCTGAGCAGCAAGAAAAAATTAATACCTGGCTCGAGTTAATGCAGGCTGATGGTATTTCGCCGGAAGAGCTGGCGGATATGAAAGCCGCTATCGCCGGTGCGCCGAAAAAACGCGCATCGCGTCCGGCAAAATATCGCTTTACCGATTTCAACGGTGAAGTAAAAACCTGGACTGGCCAGGGCCGTACGCCAAAACCTATCGCGCAGGCGCTGGCTAACGGTAAATCACTGGATGATTTTCTGATCTAAGTGCCCAAATAAAGCGGTGAGAAGTGTCTCACCGCACAATTTATCAGCAAACGCCGAAATCGCCTTCTTCGGTATATGGCGTAACCTCTTCCAGCTTCAGGGTGTATTTCTCTCCCTGCTCATTACTTGCCTGTACAGCAACAATATGATCGTTGTGCGTTTCCACAACTTTAAGTTTTGGCCCACCCATTTTCGGTTGTACAAAATCACCTGGTGAATACATCGCAATACTCCTGCTCTATTTGTTAACGTTATCTAAGATTAAGCTGGTGTAACGAAATAGTAAATGCAGCATCCTTAACGACGATTCCACGGCATGACGGCCAACAGCCTGGCCATGCCACAAAATCCGCTGATACCCGCGAAGGTGAGACCGGCACCGACAAAGGCGCTCAGCAGGAAGAATGCCTCTGAAACCGTGTAACCCAAAACGCAGCCCAGAAGAATTAATCCACCGGCCGCAATTTGTACCTGCCGCATAAGCGGTAATGGCTGCTTTTTATCTTCGATTGTTTCCAGCCCGGCGGCTTTCCATGCCTGAATGCCACCTTCCAGCACCATTACCTTAGCGGGCGCAGCGGCGGCAACCAGCCGGGTGAGATTGTTGCGGGTGCGGTTTCCGGACTGGCAATGAAAAATAACCACGTCATTGGTGTTCACAGGCAGCGTCGAACCCTGCTCAATGGCGCTTAACGGGAACAGTTGAGCCTGGGCAATATGCTCGCGGGCAAATTCATCTGCGTCGCGGATATCAACCAGCTTTGCGCCTTCTTGAAGTTGCGTTAGCGCCAACTGGGGGGAAATCATCTCTGTTGTCATTATCCTGGTACCTTGTGCAGGGTTGTTCCTATCTTAATGTATATGCAGGTAAATAACGAGTATGAGAACTGTGCACTATTCGGCATTAATGATTAATAAAAATAGTAAAATAATCATGGTTCGAATTTTAACGCTTAGTAAGATCATGGTTTAGCCACGTGATGGCTATGGTTAATATCCCTAATAGGAATATTCTTACTTAATGTAAATATTGAAAGCTTGTGGATGAATATTATTCACTCTAAAGATCAATTTTATGTTAACTATCAGCGCTTATTAACTACTGTGTTAATCATAATGACATATATTGTAATTTATAATGCATTCATTGATATCCTCGGTCCAACATATCATTCTTATTTAACGATTAACCTGGAAATGTTTAAATTCCGCAACGCATAAGTCACATAATTTGTTGTTGCAATTCGTGCTATTGCCGATATTATTTATTCGCAGACCTAATATGTTCATCGGGTCTGACACTCACTAAAGTCGATATTTTTCGGTTGAGAACACTGAGATAAAGACTGTGCATAATATCCTACCGATGGAACGACGATAAACTTCAACACGGAAGAACTGGCGATATCGCCTGGCATTTTTTTGCCCTGCATATATCGCATTGGATAGCCGTCAAAGAAGAGAGAAATAACAATGAAATCGCAGTTCCGTATTATGGCCGTGGTTATCGCAGCTCTGGCATCAGGTACCACGCTTTCCGCTATTGCCAACGACATGACCACTACCGTGCCCGCCGCTGATGGTGCTCAGGGCGCTGGCGGCCAGGTGAAATTTACCGGGGAAATTACTGACGCCGCGTGCGATATCGATACCAATAGTACCAATCAGGTGGTCGATTTGGGCAAGTGGGCAAGCAGCTACTTTAAAGCAACCGGTACGGAAACCACCAAAACGCCTTTCCATATCAATGTGAAAGATTGCCCGTCTTCAGTAAGCAAAGTTGCTGTGTTGTTCGACGGTACGCATGATGCCAATGAAGCCGATCTGCTGGCGATTGACGGTGATGCCACTGGCGTCGGCATTAAGCTGATTGAAGCGGATGAAACCACGCAGGTTAAACTGGGGACGATTTCCCAAAAATATCCAATTGATGCAGGTGAGAATGGCGAGGCCGGTACCGCCGATCTGTTGTTCTATGCCGATTATCGCGCCACCGCCGATAAAGTCACGGCAGGTAACGCTGACGGCGTGACCAACTTCGAAATGATTTACAACTAAGTCGAATCTGAGCAGGGGATTTCTCCTGCTCATTCATCCCTTTCTCGTTTCCCCTGACAAATGATTGCTATTTATGAAACGTATTATCGCAGGCGTTGCTCTCTCATTCTTATTGGTTACTGCTGCTAAGGCGGGCGTGGTCGTGGGGGGAACCCGCGTAATATATGAGGAAGGGAAGCGTGAGGCCTCTATTTCGGTGACGAATGCTGATACCCACACGCCGTATCTGGTGCAATCCTGGGCTGAGAATTTTAACGAAAATGACAAACGCCCGGTGCCCTTTATTGTTACGCCGCCGCTGTTCCGCCTTGATCCTGAAAAAAGAAATATGCTGCGCATCAGCTTTACCGGTATGGAGTTGCCGCACGATCGGGAGTCCGTATTCTGGTTGAATGTGAAGACTATTTCGCCATCCCAGAAAGGGGATGTGAATAAGTTACAGGTAAACATTAAATCTAAATTTAAGATTTTTTATCGCCCAGATAATTTGGCGGGTGACCCGGCTAAAGCATGGCAGCAGCTGCAATTTCACACGGCGGGTAATCAGTTAGTGGTAAATAACCCTACGCCCTATTTTGTGTCTTTATTTTCTGTATCCGTTGCCGGAAAAGAGGTTGATGAACCGGGAATGGTTGCGCCAATGTCATCGTTAACCTGGCCGATGAGTGGCTCGGGGACGGTGAAATGGCGTGCAATTAATGATTTCGGCGGCATCACTGACGTTGCGCAGCAGTAATGCGCCAGTTCCCACGTAGCCATTCGCATAAGCCGACGGGCACGGTACTGCTGCTGGCAACGGTGCCAACCGCACTGTTTCTGCTGTGCCATCATCGTCTGGCGCTGGCCGACGACTATTTCGACCCGGCTGCGCTGGAGGTGACCGATCCGCAGCAGAAAACCGCCGATCTCCACTATTTTGAAAAGCATGACGGCCAGCAACCCGGTACGTACCCGGTGGCTATCTGGGTGAACAACCAGCAGGTCGGGCAGGGGAATGTGACCTTTGTCGAGGACAATGGCACTCTGCAACCCCAGTTGACGGCGGCGCAATTGGCGGAGTTTGGTGTCAACGTCAGCGCTTTTTCTGCTTTTAATCAGCTGCATGATGGCGAAACATTTGCCCGGATTAGCCGCTATATTCCTGATGCCAGCAGTACTTTCGATTTTAGCGAACAGCGGCTGAATCTCAGTATTCCGCAGGCGGCAATGAACCTGCAAAGCCGTGGCTATGTTGACCCGGCGCGCTGGGATGATGGCGTACCGGCCGCCTTTGTAAATTACAATCTCACCGGCGCGCAATCGCGATATCGCGACGGCGAGCATAACTCAAACTATTTAAGCTTACGCAGCGGCATGAACATTGGCGCGTGGCGGCTGCGCAACGTCTCGTCGATGCAGTACGACAAAACCAGCCACTGGCGTTCACAAAGCACCTATTTGCAGCGCGACGTGAAGTCTTTAAAAAGCCTGCTGCGCGTGGGGGATACTTATACCTCAGGCGACGTTTTCGATAGCGTGCAGTTTCGAGGGGCGCAGCTCTCTTCTGATGACGAGATGCTGCCGGACAGCATGCGCGGCTTTGCGCCGGTGATCCGCGGGATGGCCCACAGCAATGCCAAAGTCACCGTCTCGCAGCATGGTTATGTGATTTATGAAACCTATGTCGCGCCGGGGGCATTTGCTCTGAAAGATCTCTATCCGACTGCGCAAAGCGGCGATCTGGAGGTCACGGTAAAAGAGAGCGACGGTTCCGAGCGCAAGTTTACCCAGCCCTATTCCGCGATCCCCTTTATGCTGCGCGAGGGGCGGCTGAAATACAGCGTCAGCGCAGGCCACTATCATTCAGGCCTGGACGGTAATCGTTCCCCGCAGTTTATTCAGTCAACGCTGTTTTACGGGTTACCGGCGAGTTTTACGCTCTACGGCGGCAGCCAGTTGGCGCAAGATTATCAATCCTGGGCGGGCGGCGTGGGGCACGGGTTTGGCGATTTTGGCTCGCTGGGGGCGGATGTCACGTGGGCCGATACGCGTACGCCTTCCGGTAAGCGCTATTCAGGTCACTCTGTCCGTGTGCAGTACCAAAAAGATGTGAATCTGACCGGTACAACTTTTAACCTTGCCAGCTATCGCTACTCATCCAGCGGGTTTTATGACTTCAGTGAAGCCAATGCGCTGGAGAGTGAAAACGGCCTGGTGGATAACAAACGTAGTCGCGAAGAGATTTCGATTTCGCAACCCCTTGGCGGCAGCACCAGCCTGACGGCATCCGCCTATTCGCAACGATACTGGCGCACCGGGCGTCACGATGAGACGGTCCATTTCGGGTTTTACAACACCTGGCAGGGCGTGTCGTGGGGGGTGGGCTACTACTACACCAAATCTTCCGCAGAGAATAAATCGGATCGTTCATTGTCATTTAACGTCACGATCCCGCTCGGCCAGTGGTTACCAAACAGCTCGGTGAGCTATAACACCACGTCAGATAACAATGGTTATACCTCGCAGCAGGTTTCGTTGTACGGCTCGGTGCCGGATAATCAAAATCTCTACTACACCGTCCAGCAGGGCTACGGCAACAACGGCCAGGGCGCGAACAGCAGCGTTGCGCTTGATTATCGTGGGGGTTATGGCAGCACTCAGCTTGGTTATCGCCATGATAAGCAGAGTAACCAGCTAACATGGGGCGCATCGGGCTCGATTGTCGCCCATCCTCACGGGATTACGCTTGGGCAGAGTACGGGCGATAGCTTCGCAATTGTTCGCGCACCGGGAGCCTCGGACGTGGCCATCCAGAATGGGACAAACGTGCATACGGACTGGCGCGGCTACGCAGTGGTGCCGACCTTAACGCCATATCGCAAAAACTACATTACTCTCGACACCGAGTCGCTCAAAGATGACACCGACGTCGATCTTCAGGGGCAGACGGTGATCCCCGGCGGCGGTGCGGTAGTGATGGCGAATTATCAAACGCACATCGGTAATCGCGTTCTGTTTACTCTCCATGATAACCACGGGCCATTGCCCTTCGGTGCCAGCGCGCAGATACGTAAAAACAGCGATGACGACGCGACGCCTGCCAGCGGTATTGTCGCTGAACAGGGGCAGGTGTATCTGAGCGGCGTGCCCGAAGAAGGTACGCTGGTGGCTCAATGGGAAACCGATAACATCTCGCACCACTGCACGCTTCACTTCCATATTTCCAGTAACCCACAGCAAAATCCGGTGAAAATAGTCACTGGCCTTTGCTTATAAGAGAGAGCGATATGCGACATCGTGACGGCGCGCTGTTTTTCTTTTTCCTGCTGATTGCGGGTTTTTATAGCCACGCTTCGCATGCGGAAACCTGCATGGCGAGCGTCGGGCAGATGACGCTGAATACGCAGAATTTGACCTACTTACCCACGCTGCCCGTGAACACGCAAATGGCCAACCAGATGGCGGATAACGGCAACGGGATTCACTTTTCCTGTGATTTGCAAACACCACTGGCGAACTGGAAACGCATTGTTTACCAACAAAAGGACACCACCGGTTCCGGGACAGTGATCAACGGGCATCACGTGTTTGCCTCAAAACTGGATGGCGTGAGCTACTCGGCAGGATTTCAGTGCAATGGTGGGCCGATTCGCTATATCGGCGACAGCACGGCTCCGGTGGGCGGTGAGTCGGTGACGGTATGTGACAGTGATGAACTGCCGGACCTTCTTAGTGAGCGCGAGCCCATCGTCAAAATGTATATCACTTTCTATAAAACCGGTGAGGTGACGATGAGCGGCGGCAACCACACCAACGTGGAATCTCAGCCGCATTTAGGTGAACTCTATATTGAGGATCGTACCGACAGCGCGACCAGTGTGAAAAGCAATCCGGTGTCGATTGACCTGGCGGCGCTTAATGTTGATATCGGCGCCAGCGGCAGTTGTCAGGTCAGCGCCTCCAGCATTCAGGTAAACCTGGGATCTGTGAATCGCGCCGAATTTAAGGGCAAAGGGCTGACGGCAGGCTCCGCCCGTTCCTTTGATATTCCGGTTTATTGTTCGGCGCCAAGCGATGTCAGAGTGGGCTTCTTCGGCGTTCTTGCCGCCAGCGATTCCCCGGATACGCTGGCGCTGACGAAAAGCGGCGATGCGGCAACGGGCGTGGGCGTTAAGCTGACTTATGGCAACAATGATGCCTCTGCACCTTCAGCAGGCACGTCGGTAAAAATTAATGAAGCGTCTAACCTGCCTATTCTGAAGCATGTGACGGCGGCAAATGCGGGTAATGCGGAGAACGTGAATTTTTCGGCGCAGTATGTTCAGACGGAAGGCAGCGTAACGGCAGGGGAAGCGAACAGTATTGTGACGTTTGCGCTGGTGTATAATTGAGTTGTTAGCCAGCAAAATACCGCAAGTTCAACACATTGCAAATAACCTGTAGGCCGGATAAGCGCAGCGCATCCGGCATAAGCACCAAAGCAAAAAGGCCGCGAAGCGGCCTTTTTATCACTCTGAGAAATTACTCAGTCACTTTATTTTTCAGCGACTCAGCACCTTCTTTGGTTTTATTCCAACCTTTCTCGGTACCTTCTTTGGTGGCGTTCCAGCCTTTTTCAGTACCCTCTTTGGTTTTATTCCAGGCTTTCTGCGAGCCTTCGCTCACTTTGCTCCCGGTGCTTTCTGCTTTACCTTCAGCAGCATGTTTGGATTTCAGCTTCAGCTCTTCGCCTTCATGCTGCGCCTGATGCAGCTTTTCTTTAGCGGTATTCGCATTCTCATGCGCCGCGGCAACGGTATCGTCCGTTGCGTGGGTGGTGGCAGCAAAAACAGGAGAAGCCAGCAGCAGGGCAGATAATGCGATCATTGTTTTTTTCATAATATCCTCATCTATCGTTATGGCTGTATGCGATGTATTCAGCATGGCAGAGCGAAGCGGCAGATGCATTAGGAAAAAACTGTATTTGGATCAGGATGTTCTGCATTGAGTGATTTTGATAGTGGAAAATAACTGGAAAAGAAGTCAGTAGATACCTTTCATTCGGTGGTTGATGAGGGGGGATTCTCCCCCTCATCAATAAGGTATTTCTAATTATTTTCGCTTACATAGCGCGTACCGAAGTTTGTCCAGCGCGGAAGGATGGCGTAGATAACCGCCATCCCCAGGCAGGAGAGATTAAACAGAACAAATGGCGCGTAATCGAGCGTCGCGACGCCGAGTGTTTTGGCCATAAACATGCCGGAGATGGTCCAGGGGAACAGGCCTTCCAGCAAGGTCGCCCCAGATTCCATCGCGCGAGACATATTCACCATGTGAAGCTTTTTCTCGCGAAAGCACGGGTCATACATGCTTTTGACAAGGAAAAAGCTAATCACCGCGTTCCCGGTACAGGCGACCAGCAGTGAGCTGGTGAACATCGTCGCCAGAATGGTGCGCGTGATGGTATTGAGCTTTTTCACCAGGCTTCTCAGAATCACCGCCAGCGCGCCGGAAACATCTAACGCCGACGCGAAAATAAACGCGCACAGCATCACGATAATCGGCCCGACCATCGAATACATCCCGCCACGATTAAGCAGCACGTTGATATTCTTCGCCGTGGCCTCATCCATCGCCAGCCCCTGCAACCCCGGTAGCATTTCCGATTTGAAGCCGTTAATTGCCGCGCCCACGATATCCGCCATATGGACTGACTGACAGATAATCGCCAGCAAAATGCCTGAGAAGGCAGAGGCGATCAGAACGATCACTGAATCCCACTTTTTGATCGCCCCGACAAACACCAACAATGCAGGTGCCAGCAGTATCGGGTTTAGCCAGAACAGCGACGATAGCGAGGTTTTCATCAAACCGATGGCGGCCATTTGCGCGTCGGACCCGCTATTAAGATGATTGCCCAGCAGATAAAAGCCAATGCAGGCAATAACAAACGCAGGCAGAGAGGTATAGAGCATATTGCGGATGCTCTGATAGAGATCCGCACCCGCGGCAATGGCCGCCATATTAGTGGTATCGGAGAGCGGTGAAAGTTTGTCGCCAAAATAGGCACCAGAAATCACCGCCCCGGCGGTAATCGCCAGGGAAACATCCATCGCCGATGCCACCGCCATTAACGCAACGCCGATGGTACCCGCCGTGCCCCATGACGTACCGGTAAAAGTCGAGATACAGACGGTGACCAGAAACGCGGTCAGGTAGAGATACGCCGGGTTTATCACTGCCAGGCCATAATAAACCATCTGCGGAATGGTGCCGGAAACCATCCAGCAGCCAATCAGCATCCCGATAGACAGCAGCAGTAAAATCGCGGGCACCGCATCTTTGATTTTGCCGATGAACACGCCCATTACCGCGTTCCAGCTCCCGCCGTAGTAGCGGGCGTAGAAGCTGGTGACAAGCGTAATGCAGATAAGCGTGAACTCGACCGGATAATTCAGCAGGCCAATCCCAACGGCGAAGATGAGGAATATCACCGCCAGCAGCGAGAGTGCTGAGGCAAACGAAGGCTCTTGTTGTGCAGTCATTGCATCATCCTCTCATTCCGGTGATAGCCGCAAAGGCCGCATCAAGATCGGCAATCAGTAACGACGGGCTTTCCTGACCAATTGAAAGGCGAATCAGCCCCGGCGCAATATTGTCTGCCGCCAGTGAAGGCTCGTTGTAGCCCCGGTTGGGAGAGATAATCAGGCTTTCATAACCGCCCCAGCTGCACCCCACTTTGAACAGGCGACAGCTATCGATAAAGCGCTTCACCGCTGCGAAATGCCCGTCACGGATTTCAAAAGAGAACAGCCCGGAAAAGCCCATCATCTGTTTGCGGATAATGGCTTGCTGTGCATCGACCGCCATACAGGGATGACGGATGTTCTCGACATCAGGGCGGGTTTTCAGGTAGTCGATAACCTGCATCACATTTTCCTGATGCGCGCGCATGCGCACGGGCAATGTGCGAAGGCCGCGCAGCAGCAGCCAGGCGGCAAACGGCGACAATACGGCCCCAAGCAGTTGATGGGAGAAGTCGCGGATTTCCGCCATCCGCGCCTGTGAGGTGATAACCGCACCCGCGATAAGATCGCTGTGGCCGCCGAGATATTTTGTGCAGGAATGAATGACGATATCGAAGCCCAGGGTAAGCGGTTTCTGGAACAGCGGTGTCGCCCAGGTATTATCAATCACCGTGGTAATGTTATGCGCTTTCGCAAGCTCCGCAATCGCCGATAAATCAACGATGTTCATCGTCATGGTGCCGGGCGATTCCGTATAGATAACGCGCGTAGTCGTGCGAATTTTGGCGCGGATGCTCTCTGTGGTGCCATCAAGCACAACGTCATAATGGATACCAAACTTCCGCGTCATCTGTTTGATTAACGCCATCGCCGGGCCATAAACGTTATTGACCAGAATGATGTGATCGCCACTGTTGAGGTTTGCCATCAACACCGCGCTGATGGCCCCCATCCCTGAAGCAAAACAGCGGCAAGCCTCACCGCGCTCAAGCTTCGCCAGCTTTTGTTCAACCATCTGTACCGTGGGGTTTAGCCCGCGAGAGTAGATAAAGCGTTCCGCCTCATGCTGCATATCATCACAATAAGCCTGATAGTTTTTCTGCACGAACAGGCTGGTCTGGATGATGGGCGCGCTGACGGCACCAAAATAGCGCTCATGATCTTCATCCTGCCCGGAGCAGGCGATGTGATCCTCTTTGGCATAACGATCCGTGTCGGTAAAAAAGTGACTGATTTCCATTTTAATGTTCCTTATTGAGGTACAGGGGAGCCCACAACGCGCGCGGAAGCCCGCGCGAGCCGAAAGACTCACTTTGGTTTTAGTGATAAATCGAGTAATTACGCCGCTATGGGCGGGCGCGACGAAGGTGCGGCGGCCCGGTTATGAGCGAACGCAGGGGAGATAACGTGAAGGTACAAGCGACGGGTGCGTGGCCCGGCTTGTACGGTAACGGATGTGGATCAGTGGGCATAAACAACTCTCCATGTCGGGTGTTGCGTTAATGCGTTCTGTCACTCACGGCGCAGGGCGAGGCCCTGGAGTTACGGTTTTGGTTTCAGGGGCAACTTTTCCCTGGGTAAGCGCGTATCGCGACAGTTCTGGTAACGAGCAGGCCAGATGGCTGACGGATGGATATTTAATGCGTTAGCAATCAGCCATTCGCCTTTCGGCCAGGGGCGGCTCAGGGCGTTTGCCAGTGTGGCGGGAGATAGCCCCGCCTCGCGTGAGACGCGCGCCATAGAAGTACCGCGCTTTCGTAAGGCGGCGATGATGTCGGCGGGATGCCAGTTTTTTGGGGGCATTTGTTCATCCTTGATACTTTGAAAATATGATTATCCTGTTTTGGGATAAAAGAGTAAATCGCTGATATTCGATTTTGGGATAAAAATCGAGAAAGAAAAAATGTCATCCATCTATTCTCAGGAATATCAGCTTGTTATAAGTACTTTGCGGAATTCGCGCCTGGAGCAAGGAGTAACACAGACGACTCTGGCGAAAGCTTTTGGCAAGCCTCAGTCATTTATTGCGAAGGTTGAAAATGGAGAACGCAGGCTGGATGTGGTCGAATTCATTCATTTGGCAAAATTGCTTTCGATTGATCCGGCTAGTGTGATCAAAAAAGTTATGGATCTGAGTGATTAATACGTGATGATCAATAAAATTTGTTATGGCTTACTGGCTTTGTCATTCGTTGCTAGCTTCTGGTTTTTGCATCCCGTTTGGGCGTGGTTTTTGATGGTCAATGTTTTGACCTTTTTCATCTATGGTGCGGATAAATTTGCTGCACGAAGAAGTTGGCAGCGCGTACCGGAAAAGACATTGCTGGCATTTGGCCTTGTGGGTGGATGGCCCGGCGGGTTAGCCGCTCAGCAGTTGTTCAGGCATAAAACGCAGAAACAGCCGTTTAAACGGTGGTTTGTGGGGAGCGTGGTGGTGAATGTAGCGGTGCTGGTGGGCGTGGTTTATGGGATGGGGTATTGGTGGGGGTAGGGCGGGTTTGTGCCAGGAGCGGATGTAATTTACAGATCCACTGTCCTATTGCTGCGGAAAAAACCAGCAAAGCGGCCCACGCTGAATTTCCACTTTCTGGAATTATACCCAAAAAAAGAATGAGAAAGTCTGGCTGGGTGACCGTAAAATGATCCTTTTGCCCTGGATGATGTAGTGACTGGTGGCGGGAGGGTACATATGGTGTGTTCTGCGACAAACCATCCACGGTGAGGCGGCTCTTCCTGAAAAAATAGAAACCGGAAACGAGGTCTCTCATAAACGGTAGCAAATTGTTGGCAAACATTAAATCAACACTTCTTAGAGCAAGATAGTCGGGTACAATGTTTGAAAGCAAAACGGGGTAGGATTATGAAAAATACACGTATCATCAGCGCACTAAAAATCGAAGGTCTTTTTGGACAGCATGATGTCAACATTACTTTCAATGATCTGACTGTAATTGTGGGGAAAAATGGACTAGGCAAATCAACAATCCTCAAAATTTTGCAGGGATTTACTACAGGGAAACACGAGTTAAATTACAGTGAAATCTGCGAGAGCATTGAGGTTTTTTACGAAGATGGGAATATCATTTCTTTTGGAAAGATAAGTGATGAAATGGGAATAGCCTCAGCTAGTAAAGGACTCTATCATCATCTTATGTATGATAAAGACGGGATTGATTCAATTTTCGAAGAAGTTAAAGGATTAAATTCACAGTTAAGCGAAAAAGAAAAAGAAAACTTTGCTAAAAAATTAATAGAAAACGCATTAAATTCAGAGTCATTTGTTAATATGCTTAAAAATGGCTATAGTGAAATCTTGCAGAAGAACAAGAAGCAGATGTTTTCAAATAAATGGCATACTGAAGAGTTAATAAAAACAGTTAATGTGAGATACTTGTCAACGGTTAATATTTCTGCAAACTCGAGTTCAAGGAAGGATCTTGGTAATGGTGTTGAACTTAACCTTATAGATCTTGCTATACATGAAGAAATAAGGTCGTTGATAAAAAATGGAAATGAAAAATTACTTAACACACTCTTAAATAATATTAATGCGCTTTTTAGCGACTCGGGTAAAATTGCAGTATTTAATAATCATGATTTATATTTCAGAACTGTGTTAGGTAAACAAATAACGATTCGACAGCTTTCTTCCGGAGAACGCCAACTTATCTATATATTGGCGACAGTTGCTAATACCGTAGGAAAGAAAACACTTTTACTCATGGATGAACCTGAGGTTTCCCTTCACCTCGACTGGCAAGAGAAAATTCTTAATGCCATTAAAAATGTTAACAATAAAATACAGATTATTGCTGTAACTCATAGCCCAGGCATCATAATGAATGGCCACATGGACGCTTACATAGAGATGAAAGATGTGATGAAGAGTGTTTCTCATGGCTGATTTCACGGATATTTTAAGAACTGGTTCTTTTTTAAGAGGGTATACTGGAATCCAGTCAGGACAGCCTATGGGAGTTATCTATATAGAAGATGCTTCAGATCGCCTATTTTGGGAGAGAATTGTTAATGGAGTATGCCCCGGAAGATATTCGGTTAAACCCTTTTCAGGAGCTGGATCTGAGGGAAAACGAAAGCTTGAAAAAGAATATCAACATCTTCATAAAGATCGATTAGTTGGTGTAGATAGCGATTATGATTATTTGTGTCCAGAACGCAATGAGTATTCAGATGTGCTAAACAACAGTCCTTTTGTGCTACATACCTTTTTTTATTCAAGGGAGAGTTACCTACATACCTCTGAAGCTATTGAGGATTTGACAGGATGCATTCATTTTCATGATAATATCGAAAGCAATATCATCCCTGCTTTAAATAGATACTCCAGTATTATCTATGAAGCTATGTTGGTATTTTCATGGCTTCATAATCGTGATCAGCAACAATTTGACGAAAGAGCTTTCAACGAAAGCATTCAACTACCATCAGGAGTGAATATACTTAACTCTGATCTCAGTCTCAATGAGACTGCTTTTGAGGGATTAAGTGAGTCAGTTGGCCAATACATTAGTCACCACACGCAATACATAGATGATGACGAAAGCTTTGAGAGTCATCGTGGAAAACTCAGTGAGCGAGGAATTAATGCAGAAAATGCGATGCTTTTTATAAATGGACATGATTTGCTCGATAGGGTTTTTCTACCCATTTATGAATTATTTATAAGAAATAGTCAGAGAAATGATATTGCTTGGGTTTCAGAGAACTACCCTGCTGCTCAGATAAGGGATCGTCAGCATCAGGTCCGTAATCATTATAAAGATAGATGTAAGTCAGCTACTTTGATCCATCATTGCGAATCTTTCCACGTATCAATATTCTGGCAACGTATAGCGGACAAATTGCTTCAAGCGAGTACCACCGATTAGCTTTTTATCCTTTCTTGCACAACTTTAGCAGCAGTGCTGCCGAAGTTGTGTCAGTCGTTAATCAGGCTTCCTGAAATTAAATTGGCCTTGCTTACGATTCGTGGGAACATGTTTTTATCAGCTATATTAAAAATTGGTAATACCGGCTTATCATCAATAACGTCCGTTACTGTTGCTGAATAATAAGTATTAGATCTGATCTGACAGTTACCTGACATGCTCCCTGTTGCTAAACACGCCACGATTTAAGTAATGCTTTTATCAAATTACGAACTTCCGCTCCTCGCTCAAAGCAGCCCTATCATCTTCCCAACAGCTCGCCCCCAATTAGCAACAGACTTCGCAAACATATGCTACCTTATAGCCGAACAGTTCCCCCCAACCTTCAGCCCAAGAAAAATCACCCCCATAGCCCTCACGGAGAGTCCGAACATAAACGTCACCATCACCCCCGCACACCCCGAGCACTTTGCCACTCTCCGCGCTATCGAGCTGGCCGCCTTTGAAACGCTGCGCCACGCAGGAGCGATGACCGGTCCCGCAAGCGCCAGCAGCATTCAAGAACTCAGCGATTTCAGCCGTAACGGATCACTGCTTGCGGCGTATACACCTTACTCCGTTCCCGTCGGATTCATAGCAGGACAAATCGCTGGCGAATGGTTGCATATCGCAGAAATGGATGTGCATCCGAATTGGCAACGCCGCGGGATTGGCAAACAGCTTATGCAGGCGATGCTCCGTAATGGGAAAAAACGCGGCCTGACAGGTGCCACGCTAACCACCGATAAAATGGCCGCATTCAATGCCAGGTTTTACGCTACGTTAGGTTTTGAGATGGTGGAAGGGGAAGCGCGACCGCCGCATCTGGCAGTGATAATCGAGGATGAAATCGCAAAGGGTTTCGACCCAGCGCGCCGGGTGGCGATGATGCTTATCTTCTAGATGATTGATTTATAAAGATATCTATAAACAAAACCCAACAAAAAAGCCCGCAAGACTTACGCCTTGCGGGCTTTCGACTTCTGCGGTCGACTCTGGAATCGCCGCTAAAGATTTTGGTGGAGCTGGCGGGAGTTGAACCCGCGTCCGAAATTCCTACATCCTCGGCACTACATGCTTAGTCAGTCTTTACATTCGCACGCCAGCTGCGGACAGACACGCCACTAACGAACTAGCCTGATTAGTTTTAACGCTTCAACCCCAGGCAGGGCTTCCACGCGATCTCTTTTGGGTTTGACCTCTCTTTATCCCCGTCTTAAGAGCGGAAGCTAGGGAGAGAGGGCTCAGAGCAGGTTATTAAGCTGCTAAAGCGTAGTTTTCGTCGTTTGCGACTATTTTTTTGCGGCTTTTTACGAGGCAAACCGCCCCTCGGCATGCACCTTGGGTTTCGCAAATCCCGTCGAATCCAGAATCAGCCCCAATAGTGTTGCAGCAAGTATAACAGAGTTGCTATGCGCTCTGCCACCCCCCTGCATAAATACTCTCTGCCTGCATTTCAGACAAAAATCCATTGCCAACAGGCAGATAGTCGTTCATTTATCGCTCACGCAGCGCCTCTTTCGCCCGGTTAAACGGTTTGATCAGGTAGTCGAGGATGGTTTTTTCACCGGTTTTGATATCCACGGTGGCGATCATCCCCGGCACGATGGAGAAATGGTGCCCGACTTTGTTCACCAGATAATCCTGGTGGGTGCGGATGAATACGCGGTAGTAGAAAACTTCCGGCTTGGCTTTGTCCTGGATGGTGTCCGGGGAGATGGTCTCCACTTCGCCTTCCAGCCCGCCGTAGATGGCGTAATCATAGGCGGTGATTTTCACCAGCGCGCGCTGGCCGGGGTGGATAAAGGCGATGTCGCGCGGCGAGAGACGCGCTTCAATCAGCAGGCGGTCGTCGACCGGGACAATCTCCATCAGATCGCCGTTGGGCGGGATGACGCCGTTCAGGGTCGTGACCTGGATGTTTTTTACGATGCCGCGCACCGGCGAGCGGATGGTCAGGCGGGTGACGGAGTCTTCGCGGCCTTTGATGATGGCTAGCAGCATGTCGACTTCGGCGTTCGCTTTGGAGAGTGCTTCTCGGGCCTGCACGTAATACTGCGAGCGCAAATCGGTGAGTTTCAGGCTGAGGTCGCTGCGCTGGCGCTGTAGTCGCAGCACTTCCACGTGGCTTGCCGCACCGCTTTTTTCCAGCCGCTGGGTGATCGCCAGCTCTTTGTTAACCGAGACCATCGCGTCTTTAATCTCTGCTTCGGAGTCCGCCAGTTGAGCGCGACGCGAGCGGTAGAGCCGGGTTTCACTGGCGAGCAGATCGGGCCAGGCTTTCAGTGAGTCGGGGAAGACGAGAGGCTGGTCGTTTACCTCGGCGTAAAGGCGAACGCTGGAGGCCAGCGATGCGCGATAGCGTGCGGCGCTTTCACCCACGTTGGACTCTGAACGCGTTGGGTCCATGCGGGCGACGATTTGCCCGGCCTGCACTTTGTCGCCTTCACGCACGGAAAGTTCCGCCAGAATGCCGCCGTCGAGCGACTGTAAAACCTGCTCGCGCGAGCTGGGCACCACTTTTCCGGTACCGGTCGAGACTTCATCGAGCGTGCCAAACCACGCCCAGATGCCGAGCAGCACGAATAACACGGTGCTGATAATAATGATGCGGCTGGCCCCGGAGAACTCCCGTTCGCGGCTGATGTCCGGGTCATCCATCACCACATCATGCTGATTGGTTTTCATTTTTCCACTCCCGTCCGGTTGCCGGTGTGCCAATACGGTTGCCGCCCAGCGCCTGCGTTTTTGGCGCATCCATCACCACTTGCCCATCTTTCAGCACTACCACGCGCTCCACCAGCTCCAGCACCGGTACGCGGTGAGTGGCGACTATCAGCGTGCGGTTGCCCAGCCACTGATTCAGTCGTTGAATGAACTCGCGTTCGGTGTGGTCGTCGAGGGAGGCGGTGGGTTCATCGAGCAGGACGATATTGGGCGAGCGCAGCAGCATTCGCGCCAGCAGAATCGACTGCCGCTGGCCGCCGGACAGGCCCGCGCCGCCTTCCATAATCGGGTGGTCGAGACCTTTCGCCAGCTGACGCACAAAGCCTGCCGCGCCGCATACTTCCAGGGTGGCAAAAATGTCGTCATCGCTGGCGCGCGGTGCGCCAAGCATCAGGTTCTCGCGCAGGGTGCCGAAGAACAGGCGCGCGTTCTGGCTGAGCATGCCGACGTTGCGGCGCAAATCGGCCATATCAATCTGCGCGATGCTCAGGGAGTCGAGCCGCGCTTCGCCGCTAATCAGTTCCACGCCGCCCGCCATTGCCTGAAGCAGGGTTGATTTCCCTGCGCCGTTACGCCCGAGCAGGGCGATGCGTTCGCCTTGTTGAATCTCAAGGCGGCCGATTTTAAGCGGCACGTTCTGGTCGTCGTTGTGATAACGAAACTGTGCATTTTCAAAAAGATAGTGGCCGTGGAAAATATCTCGATGGACCACGCTGTCTTCGCGCTGGGTTTCGGTGGGGAGCTGCATAATGCTGTCGAGGCCCGATTTGGCGGCTTTGACCTGCTGCCAGCGCGCCAGCACGCCGCATAGGTTCGCCATCGGGGCGATCATGCGTGAAGCCAGCATCGACGCGGCAACCACCGCACCGGTAGTCATTTCGCCCTCGATAACCATCGGCGCGCCGAACAGGATCACCGCGCTGTAAACCAGACTTTGTACGGTGATCCCCCAACTGATCAGCCCCTGGGAGATCTGGCGGGTGCGCAGGCCGGATTCGGCGGTAATGCGAATATAGCTGTTCCACTGTTGCAGGAAGCGGTTCTCGGCCTGCATCAGTTTGATATCTTCCAGCCCCTGAACGCTCTCGACCAGCACCGCGTTGCGCAGCGTTGATTCATGCGCGGCCTGGTTGGCGAGCACCGCCAGCTTTTTCTGCAACAGAATACCGGGCAGCACCATCATCACGGCGGCGACGGGTGCGATCCACGCCAGTTGCGGCGAGATGATCGCCAGTACGATCACGAACAGGAAAAAGAAGGGGAGATCGACGATCGTCGAGATCGTCGAGGAGGTGATCATCTCGCGGATCTGCTCCAGCTCGCGCAACTGCGAAATAAAGCTGCCGGTCGAACGGGGGATGGCGCTGTTACGCAGGCGCAGCGCGTGGCTGAACACGCGGTCAGAGACGCGCATGTCGGCGCGTTTGCCGAGCACGTCCATGATGTGTCCGCGCGCCACGCGCAGCAGGAAGCCGAAAATCACCGACAGCAGCACGCCGAATGCCAGTACGTAAAGCGTCGGGTAAGACTGCGCGGGGATCACCCGATCATAGACCTGCATCGAGAACACAATGCCGCCGAGCGACAGCACGTTCACCAGAAAGGCGGCGAACATCACCGGGCCGTAGGGGCGGATGTCCTGTAAGACCAGCGATTTCAGCCAGTCGGGGCTGAAGCGGGAAATATAGTTATCGACCCGACTATCACGCATTGCGGATAGCGGACGCAGGGCGGCAAGGTAATCAATTTTCCCAAGCAACTCTTCCATCGACAGGCGGTTGATGTGCGAGGTGTCATCGACAAACCGCACCTCGACGGTGCTGTCGCCATCGAAGCGCTCGACGATCACCAGCTCGCCGTTATTCAGCGCAGCGACAACCGGAAGACGCCAGCTGTTGAGGGTTTGCGTGTTGGCTTCCAGCAGGCGAAATGACAGCCCACCCTGACGAGAGAGTTGGGTCAGCGCGGGCAGCAGGCTTTTATCGTGAAACCACGGGGCATTGGCCTGAATGGTGCCCGGCGAGCAGGCGATGCGGTAGTGGTTGGCGATATGGCTTATCGCCAGCGCCCAGCGTTGCAGCGTCTGTTCGGTTAAAAAGGTGTCGGCGGTATCGGCGTTGTTCATGGCTGGATCTCCACTGACTGAATGCTGCGATTTTCCAGGCTGAACGCGTTGCGAAGGCGTCCGGTGTTGTAGAGGCAGTTCAGCTCAAGCTGATGAAGCTGATTCAGGGTTTGCAGCTCGGAAAAGCGTGCCTGATACACTTCCTGCTCGGCGTTTAGTACGTCCAGCAGCGGGCGCGAGCCCAGCTCAAGGTACTGTTGTTGATAGAGTTCGCGGGTGCGCGCACTGTACGCTTGCTGGCGGCGCTGCACTTGCAGAGAGTTCACCAGGCTCATCACCTGACTTTGTGACTCCAGTAGTTTTTGCCGCACTTCCAGACGCACGCGCTGGATGGTCGATTGCGCCGCGCTCAGCGCATAGTTGGCGGCATTGCGTCGGGCGGTCATTGCGCCGCCCTGGTAGATAGGCATTTCCACCTTTACCCACGCCGAATACTGCGTGCGGTCCAGCACTTCATGGCTGGGGTATTTGTCGTTCAGATAGTGTTGAACCTGTGGTTCCAGTGAGATGGTTGGCGTCATTTGCGCATTGGCATAATCGACATTGGCTTGCGCGACGTTCGACTGCGCCCACGCCGCCAGCACCGACGGCACCAGGCGGTCGTCCGGTTGCGCGATATTGCAGCTTTGCGCCAGTTTCTCGGGGAAGTCGTTGCTGATACCGTTGAGGGTATTCCAGCCGAGCCAGCTCATCAGCGTGGCCTGGGCGCTGTCGCGCGTTGCCTGATACTGAATCAGCTGCGAGCGTGCGGACTCAATACGTGCGTCCGTTTGCACGGCATCAGACTGCGACGCCGCACCTTCATCGCTGCGCTGGCGAATCAGCCCGCCGATGTGGTTGAGCGCGGTGAGCTGCTCTTCGGCGACATCCACCATTTGTTGCCAGGTTTGCACCTGCACCATGGCGACGGCGGTGCTGTAGCCCACGTTATCAATACTGACCAGCACGTTCGCCTGCTCCTGCGCGACGCCCGCGCTTTCGGCGCGCACCTGGCTTGCCACTTTGCCGAAGTCATAGAGCATCTGGGACAGCGACACCACCAGCGACGGGCTGAAGCCGTGGTCAACATAGTTATTGGCGTAGCCGTTGTTCATGCCCGCGCTTATCTGCGGATAGTATTTCGCTTTCGCGACATCGACCTGCTCATTCTGCGCGAGCAGTTTGCCCACGGCTTCCTGAATGGACGGATGCCAGCTCACCGCGCGATCGACGGCGTTATTCAACGTTAGAGTTCCCGGTGCGGCAGGGTCGAGCGGCAGATCCACTTTGCCGGATAACGACGGTAGCTCCTGTTGTTCGTGCAAGGTTTGCGAAGAGATAAACCGTGGCGTCTCTTCGGCATAAAGGGAGGCTGAACAGAGGCAGCTCGCCAGCCCCCATGCGATAGGTGTTAACTTTCCCATTGTCGATCCCTTTTAAAATAGCGCAGGTGTATTTGTTATTACCCCGGGCGTCTTCGCGCCCGGGGTTTTGTTAACTATCAGGTCACAATGTGGTTCTGTTCGATCAGCTCATTCAGGGTGGTTTGTACGTTCTCCAGGGTGATTAAGGTGGTTGAACTATGGGCCGTCCCCGTACCATCACGGTCAATCGAGATAACCGTGTTATTGCCGCTGGTGGTCACGCTCAGGTAGTTACCGAGTGACGATTCCTGACCGTTCCAGCCAACCAGCAGGTCGCCAATATCGATTTTGTCGCCCTGAGCGAGCGAGAAGTTGTCCCAGCGATCGGCCCCGTTACCTCCTCTGTTATCGGCATTATTCAGCAAGTCATAAATTAAAGTGTCACCGTAGGCCGAGCCGTGGATCACATCTGACTGCGACGTGCTGGTGAACTGCGGGTTCATGTTGATCGTTAAGGTTGCGCTGTCTGAATGGCCTTTTTGATCGTTCAGCGTGTAGGTGAAGGTCTCCTTCGTGGTGATATCGCCCGGATGCAGCCCCGCTTTCAGGGTGTAAGTGTACGAACCGTCGATGGCGATGCGCAGTGAGCCGTAGGTACCCTGAACCGTCGCTGCACCGTTGCTGTCAACGGTAGGGTTGAGCGTTTGCGTGCTGTTATTCCCGCTGACGGTCAGCACGGTTTGCGCGGACGCTATCTGATCGACCGCACCTGCGGAGTCGTGGCCGTTGTAGATGTTGCCGGTCACCGTGTGCGTATTGTTGTTGATCAGGAAGTTATCCAGATCCCAGACGTTGGCGTTGATCGTTGGCGTTACCGTTACCGAACCCAGCAGTGCAGCGGAGCTGAGGTGGGCGTTAAATACCAGTGTGTAGCGTCCCGCATCCAGTTCCAGCCCGCCAAGCGTCAGCGTTCTGGAGTTGGTCAGGGTGTACTGGCCCTGAGCAATCGGCGTGCCCTGGTAGATAAGCGTTGATCCTTCGTAAATTGCCCAACTGTTCACACTCAGGTTGATGTTGGTCAACTGATTGATGGCGAAAGTTACCGAGATGCTCTTCAGCGCCGTGCCTTCTGCAACGTCAAAAGTCGCACTGCTGGAGGCGTCGGTGGTGCGTGCGGCAATGGTTGCCGAGCCCGCGCTAATCGCCGGAGATACTGAAGAGTACTGCGCCGTATCCAGGACCATCGCGCTACTGGTGTCATTTACCGCATCGACCGGTTTCGCGGTCGGCTGCACGTTCAGCGAGGCTGTGCTGGTATCGCCATTGGCCGCGGTGACCGTATAAACGAAGGTGTCCGGTGTTTTGATGCTGTCGGCGCCAAGGCCAGATTTCAGGGTGTAGGTGTAATGCCCCTGTGCATCAATGGTCAGCGTACCGTACAGGCCGTTAATGGTGGTGGTGCCATTTGCCGCCACCGCCACGCCATTCACTTCGGTAACATGACCGTTTGCCGCACCGGCATCGTTATCCAGCACGTCGCCCGTGGTGCTGGCGCCCGCGCTCTTCACGCTGTAGGTGTGGTCGGCGTTAACGCTCAGCGTAAAGCCGGTTGCCACGGTCAGGCCGGAAACCGCATTCAGCGTGAACAGATATTTACCATCTGGCAGGGTGATGACCAGATCCTGCGCCGTGGAGCCGCCCAGCAGCGCCGCCTGGAGCCAGCTCGGGACGTGACGATACTGCTCGTAATTACCGGTTGCCGGGTTATAGCGATAGACATACAGGTCAAAGACCGCGCCAACCGCTACGCCACCGACGCTGGCGCCCAGTGAGAGCGTGCGCGTAGTACCAGCATCCACGTTATAGATAATCGGGTTCTGCATGTTGTTCAGCAGGCCGACGTCAATCACGTTCCCCAGGTTCAGCCCGACGAGCGTAAAGCCGGTGGTGGAACTCGGGCCGTTATTGATTGCGGCAACCGAGGTATCAAATTGCAGGCTGGCGCTGTCATCGGCGGCGGTGACTGAACTTGGCGGTACGGTGGAGCCCAGCGTGATAACCAGGTTGGCCGAGGAGCTGTTCGCCCCCTGGGTGATGGTATAGACGAAGCTTTCTGAACGTCCGACCACGGAAACGCTGTTGTTGGTCAGCGTATAGGTGTAGCTACCGTCCTGGTTGATATGCAGGGTGCCGTATTTACCGGCGATATCCGCGCCGCCCGCGCCCACAACTGTCGTCACATTATTGGCGTTGGTGATGGAAGTGACCTGTGTGCCCGCCGGGGCCACATCGCCACCGTTATTCGGGTCGACATCAGTGATGACGTTACCGTTTTCAGTGGCACCGGCAGTCACCGTCCCCGCGCTGGTTTTCACCAGTGACACATCCAGGCTGGTGTAAGAACCCACTGCCAGCAGGCTGGTGTTGAAGCGGATAACGCGATACTGGCCGCCATCAAGATTATCCAGCGCCAGACGTACCCCGGAGGCACCCAGCGTCAGCAGGTTGGCGAACTGCGGCAGAGAGGTATCGATGACGGTAACCCAGGCCTGCAGGTTGGTGTCATATTTCTGAACGGCAATTTCAAGCGAGTTCAACAGCGACAGTACGGCCCCGGTCGCCGCCGCTTCAATCACGGCGCTACCGCTGCCGCCAGCATCAATATTAAATGTCACCTGCGCGGTGTCATCACCCAGAACAGACGCCACGTTCCCCAGCGCGCCCACCAGCAGGAAGCCGTAATCGCTGTGTTCTTCGCTGGTCACCGTCGCGGTGGTATTCAGTTCCAGGTTCACCACGTTATCGCTGGCGGCGACAGGCAGCGTAGGCGCGGTCGCCAGACCCTGCGTCGAGCTGTTGCCTGCGGCATCGGTGGCAATTGCCGATACCTGCTCGCCGTTGATCAAGCGCGTTGGCAGGCCAAGCGTCCAGTTGCCGTTCGCATCGGTTGTGACGGTTAGCGGTGTCGCCTGGCCCGGTACGGTAACGCTTACGGTGCTGTTGGCTTCCGCCGTGCCGCTGACCGTAAAGCCATCAGCGCTGACGGTCGCCGTTGGCGCACTCGGCGCGAGTGTATCTACTGTAATGTTGATGGCGGTCGACGGGCTACTGGTGCCGTTCGGATTGGTTGCCGTGGCGGTGATGGCGTGCAGCCCCTCCGTCAGCGGCGTGGTTGGCGTGTAGCTCCATACACCAGCGTCATTGGCAACCACGGTCGCCAGCAGTACGCCGTTGTTGTAGATGTTAACGGTCGCCCGCGCCTGCGCGGTGCCGCTGATATCCGGTCGGCTATCGTTCGTGCTCTGGTTATTCCCCACGTTCCCCTGGATCGTGCCGACGTCATCATAAATCGTGGTGATGACTGGCGTGGCAGGTAAACCGGTGAACGGCGCGGTGACGTTTGCCGGTTGGCCAGGGTTACCCGCGACGTCAGTTGCGTAAGCCTGCAACGTCTGGCCGCTGGTCTGGCTTGGGGTCAGGATGGCGGTAAAGTTGCCAAGTCCGTCGGCGACGCCGGTGCCCAGTACGGTGCCGGTGGAACTCAGAATGGTGACGGTGCTGCCCGCTTCCGCATGGCCCGTTACCTGAGTACCGGTAGCATTCACGACCAGGTCTGTCGGTGCCGCAGGCGGCGTAAGGTCGACATTCACGGTGGTGACCGTCGAGGCGGCGCTGGTATTGCCTGCCACATCGGTCGCTCTGGCGGTGAAGGTATGCGCGCCTTCCGTCAGCGTCGGCGTGGTAAAGCTCCAGTTGCCCGCGCCGTCGGCCTGAGCGGTACCAATCACCACGCCATTATCGAAGATGCTAATGGTCGAGTTGGCTTCTGCGGTACCGGTGAGCGTCGGTGTGGTGTCATCGGTAGGCTGCCCGATTCCGACAGTCCCCGTAACGCTGCCCTGGTTATCCGTAACGGTAGAGATAACCGGCGCGTTTGGCGCGGTGGTATCGACCTTCACATTCCACGCGCCAGAGACGGCTCCGGTATTCCCTGCCGGATCGGTTGCCGTTGCGGTGAGATCGTGTGAGCCAGTGGTCAAATCCCGCGGCGGCGTGAAGGTCCAGGTGCCGCCCGTCCCAACCGTAGTGGTACCCAGCAGCGTGCCGTTGTCATAAACGGTGATGGTCGCACCTGCTTCACCGGTTCCGCTTAAGGTCGGACGCGCGTCATCGGTGACCTGGCCGTTGGTTAATGGCCCGGTTACCGTGCCGACATCATCCGCCGCTGCGGTAATGGCTGGCGCAGCAGGCGGCGTAAGATCGACATTCAGCACAAAGTTCCCCGACGCCGGGCCGGTGTTGCCTGCGGCGTCTGTCGCCGTGGCGGTGAAGATATGGCTGCCTTCCGCCAGCGCCGGATTCGGCGTAAAGGTCCAGCTATTGTTGCTGCCCACCACGGCGGTGCCAATGATATTGCCGTTGTCGCGAATGGTAATGGTCGCACCCGCTTCACCGGTACCGCTCAGGGTTGGCGTGGTGTCATCGGTTGACTGATTGGTCACCAGCGGCGACTGAACGGTGCCGACGTTGTCCGCGGCCTGAATAATAACCGGCGCGGCAGGCGGCGCAGTATCGACAATCAGCGTAAAGGCGGGAGATGTTACACCAACGTTGCCCGCCGGATCGGTGGCGATGGTGGTGAAGGCGTGGCTACCGTTGCCTAATGCCGTCTGCGGCGTGAAGGACCAGTTGCCGTTTTCGTCGGCGATAGCGGTGCCAATTTGCACGCCGTTATCGATTACTGCGACGCTGGCAAAGGCTTCCGTTGTCCCGTTCAGCGTCGGGGTGTTGTCATCGGTAGTATTGCCGCTGACCAGTGGGGCGGTAATACTGCCAACGTTGTCCGTTGCATTAACGATAATCGGTGCAGCAGGGCCTGCGGTATCGACGACGAAGTTAAGCGCCGGCGACGGGGCGCTCACGTTCCCGGCGCTGTCGGTGGCGGTGACGGTGAGCTGATGATTACCATCCGCCAGGTCGGCGGTGGGGGTAAATGTCCAGTTGCCGGAGGCGTTGGCTTTCACGCTGCCGATGACGTTGCCGTTGTCCAGAATCTGTACCGTAGCATTGGGCTCTACGGTGCCGCTCAGGGCAGGGCGGTTCTCATTGGTTTGCTGGCCTTCGGTGATTGGCCCGGTTGTCGGCGCAACGCTGTCCTGAGCGGTGATGGCCGATGGCGCATCCGGTGCCGCCGTATCGACCACGACGTTAAACGGCGCGGTGGCGGTGCTGCTGTTCCCGGCGACATCGGTGGTGGTCAGCGTAATGGCGTGTGGGCCTTCCGACAGCGGATCTGTCGGCGTCCAGGTCCAGTTTCCGGATGGCGGGACCAGAACGGTGTCTACCTCGACGCCATTGTCAAAGATCGTCACCGTAGAGCCCGCTTCAGCAGTGCCGCTGAAGGTGGGCTGGGTATCATTGGTGGCCTGGTTGTTCAGCAGAGGTCCCGTTACCGGACCCTCATCATCGGTCACACCCGTCAGCACCGGGCGGTTTGGTGCGACGGTATCGACCACCAGCACAAACGGAGCGCTTGGCGCGCTGGTGTTGCCTGCCCCATTGGTGGCAGTCAGCGTCAGGCTGTGGTTGCCTTCAGCCAGCGGTGTCGTTGGCGTGAAACTCCATGCGCCATCTACTGCGGTTGTACGGCCAATTTCGACGTTATTATCATAAATGATAATGACCGATCCCGTTGCCGCCGAGCCACTCAGGGCAGGCAGCGTGTCGTCGGTGCGGTCGTTGTTGTTGAGTTCACCAGTAACCGTGCCAACGTTATCCAGCACGGTATCCAGCGTAGGCGCTGTTGGCGTAGCGGTATCAATGGTGACGGTCCAGGTGTTGGACTCCGCGGCGGCGTTACCTGCCGCATCGACAGCGACGGCGGTAAAGGTGTAGTTACCCGGTTGCAGGGCGGTGCCCGGCGTGAACACCCAGTTACCCTGGGCGTTAACGGTGGCAGAACCGATTAAATCATCGCCATTATAGATATCGACACGGGCGCTGCCCGTTGCCGTACCGCGCAGCGTTGGTTGGGTATCATCCGTTGCGCCGCCGTTCTGTATCGGCCCGGTGACGGTGCCGACATCGTCAGTAATGCTGGTGATGGTGGCGGCCGCAGGTGGGGTGACATCAACAATCAGATTGATCACTGAGGATTCCGCGCTGAATTGACCGCCGATTTCCGCGTGGGCGGAAAGGGTATGTGGGCCTTCAGTCAGTGGCGGATTAGGCGTATAGGTCCATGCGCCATTCTCATCCGTCTCAATGGGGTCTGACAATTGCCCATCAATGGTGACATAAACAATTGAACCCACCGCGGCAGTACCGGTAATCACCGGAGACGGGTCATCGGTGCTGTCACCACTACTGAGCGAACCTTGTTGCGGGCCAACGTTATCTTCAATGTTGATGATGATTGGCACAGCCGGCTCGGTCGGCGGTAGGACGCTAATTTGCGCCGGTGGACTGTTATTCCCCGCCTCATCCTGAGCGGTGACGCTGATCAGGCTGCCGCCTGCCGGAGGCGGATTGAGCGTGGCCTGGAAGTAGCCCAGCCCGGTAGTATCCGCTGTACCGATCACGGTTCCGCCTGCATCGCGAATGGTGACTGTGCTGTTCGGCTCGGCCTGCCCGGTAATGGTTTCGCCATCGTTGCCAAGCTGAATATTGGTTGGCGCATCCGGCGCATCGGTGTCCACGCGCAGGGTGATGCCATCGGATTCCGGCCCGACATTGCCCAGGTCGTCGACGGCCTGGAAGGTGATGACGTTATCGCCGTCTTCGAGCGCATTGTTTACGTCCGGCGTAAAGGTCCACTGCCCGGTGCCGTTAACGTCCGCGCGGCCAATCTCAACGCCGTTGGCGAAAATAATTACTACGCCATTCGCTTCAGCGGTGCCGGTGAAGGTCGGCTGGTTATCATCCGTCAGGCTACCGTCTTCTAATGGATCGGTAATGCCGCCAACGTTATCGGTAATGCTGTTAATAACCGGCAGGTCCGGGCCGGTAGTATCAACCGTTAATGTGAAGTTACCGCCGGGCTGGGTGGTGTTACCCGCAGAGTCTGTCGCAGTGAGCGTGATCGTATGTGGCCCATCGGTGAGCGCCGTCGGCGGCGTAAAGGTCCAGTCGCCGTTGACATCGGACGTGGTGGTGCCCACCGCCACGCCGTCCACCAGAATGGTAATCAACGTATTGCCATCGGCGGTGCCGGTCAGCAGCGGCGTGGAATCCACGGTGCGATCGCCGCTATCTAGCGGAACGGTAGTTGTATTGGTGTTATCTTCCACGCTGACCAGTACAGGATCTGCAGGTGCGGAGAGATCGACCCGGATTTCAAACTCATCCGACGGATCGCTGACGTTGCCTGCCGGATCGGTTGCCGTCACGTGCAGTTGGTAGGTTCCCTCCGTCAACGGGTTATCCGGCGTCAGGCTCCAGCGGCCATCTTCGCCCACAACTGTGGTGCCCAGCACCGTGTCGCCATTGTAAAGGGTGATGATGTCGCCTTCGTTGCCGGTGCCGCTAACTGTAGGCAGGGGATCGTTGGTCTCGTCGCCAGAAGTCAGCGGACCGGTGTATTCATCAACGCTGTCCGTGACTTCGCCAATCTCCGGTTTGACTGGCGCGTCCACATCAATGTTGATGGTGAACGGCGGGGAGGCCGGGCTGACGTTATCGGCGGCGTTGGTGGAGGTCACGGTGAAGATATGCTCCCCGCCTTCCAGCGCCGTTTCAGGGGTAAAGTTCCAGACGCCGCCTTCTACCGTAGCGGTGCCAATCTCTTCGCCATTGTCGTAGATGGTGATTGTCGCCCCTTCAGGCCCGGTGCCGTTCAGCGTCGGTTGAGTGTCATCAGTCACCTGATTATTGGCCAGGTTGCCCTTATACAGACCGACATCATCGGCAATGGAGGTAATGGCCGGGGCCACGGAGGCGCTGGTATCGACCGTTAAATTAAACGGTGTTTCCACCCCAACGTTGCCTGCGCCATCGACGGTAACAAAACGCAGATCATGCTCACCTTCTGCCAGCGGGAGGGTTGGCGTCAGAGACCATTCACCGTTACTGCCAACTGTTGCCGTGCCGAGCAGCGTCTGTCCATCATAAATTTTGACCTGCGTATTAGGTTCCGCCGTGCCGGAGAAAGTTGGGCGACGGTCATCGGTGGTGTCACCGCTATTCAGTACTCCCTGATAGGTTCCAACATCGTCGGTGACCAGAATAATACTCGGCGCATCCGGTGCCTCAGTATCAACGGTGAAGGTGAAGGGGGTGTCGTTTGCAATCGTATTCCCGGCAGCATTTTCTGCGCTCAGGGTCAGGTTATGCGGGCCTTCTCCCAGAGGTTCAGTCAGCTGTAAAGTCCAGGTGCCGTTGGTATCGACAACAGCAGTGCCCAGCAGATTTTCGCCTTCGAAAACAGAGATAGTCGAGCCGACCGCGCCTGTGCCGTTAATTTGCGGCAAATCATCGTTGGTGGACTGTCCGTTGTTCACAAAGCCAGTGCTCGGGTCTTGATCGTCCGTCAGGTGCGTGATAACCGGCAGCGTCGGTGTGGCGGTATCGACGATGATGTTGAAGGCGTCCGATTTATCGCTGGTGTTGCCGCTTTCATCGGTGGACGTCAGGGTGAAAGTATGGCTACCGGGGCTCAGATCGCTTTCTGGCGTGAAGGTCCACATGCCCTGATCGTCAGCCACGGCTTCGCCAATTTTGACGCCATTGTCGTAAATGGTGATCGTCGCGTTCGCTTCCGTTTCGCCGCTGAAGGTCGGACGCGGATCGTTCGTGGTATTCCCGCTGGTGAGTGCGCCTTCGCCTTCTGGCACATCATCAATAACATCGCCGAAGACGGGAATCGACGGTGCAGTGATGTCTGGCGCATCGACCGTCGCGCTATCACTGTCGTTCCCGGCGTTATCCGTGGCGATTGCCGTCAGTTGCTCGCCATTTTTTTGCGGGGTAGTCAGTACTACTTCGAATTTACCATCGCTGCCTGCGGTGGCGTTGCCCAACGGGTTGCCGCCAGCATCAGTAATGGCGACGGTGCTGCCAGGCTCTGCCGTACCGGTCACTTTTGTGCCGTCCTCGGAAACCAGCAAGTTATCGGGTGCATCCGGTGCAATCAGGTCAGGGGCCTGAATGCCGCTCGGCGGACTGGTATTACCGGCGCTGTCGGTGGCGGTGACGGAAAGAATCTGGTTGTTATCCTGCACGGGCGTCAGCGTGATACTGAAATTGCCATCGCCATCTGCGGTATCTGAACCGAGAATATTCCCGTTTGCATCTTTGATGGTGACGGTGCTGTTGGCTTCTGCGCTGCCGGTTACCGTGCTGCCATCCTCAGAAATGATTAACCCGGTTGGCGCATCGGGTGCGCTTAAATCGACGGTGAAGGTTTGTTGCCCGGCTTCGAGGCTCACGTTGCCTGCGCTATCGGTTGCAGTGGCCGTCAATGTGTAGACGCCATCGGTCAGCGGCGTACTCACTGTCAGAGTCCAGTTACCCTGTGCATCGGCCTTCACGGTGCCGAGTTCAATGCGTTCGCCATTGAGCGTCGCCCACAATGTCACCGTGCTTCCGGCTTCCGCTCGTCCGCTAATCGTCGGCGTCGAGTCGTTAGTGATCCCACCGTTCGCGACGTTGACGTCATTGCCCGTAACCGAAGAGTATGTCGGGGCGTCGGGCGGCGTGGTATCCACTTTGAGGATGAAATCAGGTGATTTGCCGCTGATGTTGCCTGCGGCATCTTTTGCTGTGGTATTGATGACCCAGTTGCCATCCGTTAACGGCGTAGAAGGCGTGAAACTCCAGTTGCCCGACTCATCCGCCTTGACGGTGCCAAGAACGGTATTATTGCCATAAATAGTGATGGTGCTGTTGGGCTCCGCGCTGCCCCGGAAAGTCGGCGTGGTGTCATCAGTCGATTGACCACTGGTGATTTTGCCGGTAATGGTCGGATGATCGTCCAGAACTTCAGCGATAGCGGGGGCGTTCGGCGCGGTTTTATCTGGCGAAAGCGCGGTTGCCGGGTCACTGACGTTACCCGCTTTGTCTGCCGCTGTGGCGCTAAGTTGTTCGCCGGTGATTTGCGCGGGGCTGAGCTTAATCGTAAAGCTGCCGTTGCTGCCTGCGGTACCCGTACCGATAATCGTTCCATCGGCATCTTTAATGACGACTGTACTTCCCGCTTCCGCTTTGCCGCTAATGGATGCGCCATCGGCAGCGGTGACCAGATCGGTTGGGGCGGCAGGCTTGATGGTATCGACGGTAAACCCAAATCCGGTTACGGCGCTATCCGGCGCAGACGCGCCCGTCGCCACGATGGAATGGTTGCCATCCTTCAGCGGCGTTGTTGGGGTGTAGCTCCAGTTGCCGTCGCTGCCGACCTGAACGGATCCGATTTTTACACCGTTATCGAAAATATTGATGGTGGTTCCGGCTGTACCGCGTCCGCTGAAGGTCGGCCGTGAATCATCGGTACTCTGCCCGGAAGTGAGCGCACCGGTGATGGAACCCACGTCATCAACCACGCTGCGCAGCAGGTTAACGGGTTCTTCAATCACGTTGGGGGCGGTGATATTCGACGGCGAACTTTGGTTACCTGCGGCATCGGTTGCGGTTACGGAGAGACGCTCGCCATCGGTTTGCGGCGAGGTCAGGGTTATCGTGAAGTTGCCGTTACTGTCGGCTTTCCCGGTCCCCAGCACATTGCCTTCGCTGTCGGTGATTTTTACTGTGCTTCCGGCTTCCGCTTTCCCGGTAAGCGTCGTACCTTCGGCGTTTATGTTCAGGTCACTCGGTGCGCCCGGTGCGGTGGTATCGTGCGCGGTGACGCTGGTGGTGGGGCTGGTATTTCCGGCGGGATCTTTCGCTTCCGCCGTAAGATGCTCGCCGTTGGTCTGCGGTTTGTTCAGGTCAACGGTAAATTTCCCATCACTGCCGGCGGTGCCAGTGCCAATAACGTTGCCATTGGGGTCGCGGATGGTGACGGTGCTACCGGGCTCTGCATTCCCGGTGACGGTTTTACCATCGTTTGAAACGGCAACGTCGGTTGGCGCATTGGGCGGTGTGGTATCCGGCGCGGTGATTGGGGTGGATGGCCCGGTGTTATTCGACGGATCTTTCGCCTCAACCGTCAGGTGTTCACCGTTAGACTGCGGCTTATCCAGGCCCACGGTGAACTTGCCGTCATCACCGGTTTTGCCGGTACCGATGATGTTACCGTTCGGATCGCGAATGATAATGGTGCTGCCCGGTTCGGCGTTGCCGGTGACCGTTTTGCCGTCCGGGGAAATCGCAAGATTCGCTGGCGCATCGGGCGGGGTGGTATCAACGGGCGGTTGCGGATTGCCCGGGTCGGTTCCGCCATTGCCGCCATCATCATGATGATGACTGCCACTGCCGTTACTGTTGGATGCGGCGATGCCAATCCCGGCAGCCGCCGCAGCCCCGCCCAGAATCCACGCCCAGGCGGCTCCACCGCTTTCGTTGCCGCCTTCTCCGGCAACCAGCAGTTCATCAATGCTGCTGATTTGCTGGAAGTGGAATGCGCCATCCGTATCCTGCACCCACCACAACGCGCCGTTGGCATCTTCCAGGACAAGCTGGCTCTGCCCTAAATCTGAGGTGACGTAGAAGTTTTTTACCGTCACGGTTTCACCGTCTTTCAGGGTGATAACCAAATCCTGATTGGTACGCTGCATCGAAGCAATATCGGCGCGATCGACCTTAATTTTAACAATCGATGGGGCGGTCAATGTCACACTGTCGGTTTCAGCCGTGGTGGCGACGGTAGTCATTTTTGAAATAATCGATACAGAACGCATGGTGTCACTCCATTCGAGGTGAACAGGTTGATCGCAATGGCGATATTCGGTTATTCAGCAGCTCAGGACTTTCATGCCGGCATATTTGTAGTGATATTCAACTCGCCAGAAATAAAGGCAAAGCGGTAGCGCTCACTATCGAAATAGTGATTAGGAATATTCTTAAAATATGAACAGGCGAAAAATTAAATAATTTCTATATGAAATTTAATTCCTTGTTCTAAAGGGTCTTTTAAATGTTGATGTACTGTTGTTGATATAGCCAGATATAAGATAATTCGCAAACGACCGATGAACAGCAAGCTTGCTAACTATCAGTTAAACCAGCATTTTATGAAAGGTTAATAGTGCTTTTGTTCGTGTGGTTTTTAGCGTGAAAAGCAGGTTCACCATTTTTTAACACCATGAATTTGTATGTTTTTATATTTTCTCTGTCGCAGAGTAACAGTTTGTGATTTTAGGTAAGTCACCGGAAACTGGTGCAAAAAAAGCGACAAAAAGCCGTTTTTAGGAAATGTCTGAATTCATATTTCAGAGCTTTTTCATTATTAATTTGATGAAAATCATGAATGGAAAATATGATATATCCGTGATCGCGCGCGTAATTGATACATTAACGGGATTGTTTTTTATTGATGGTTAAGGGATTCAACAATATAAAATATATTATGAAATTACGTCATGAATTAATCAGAACAGAGAAGTTGCTGAGGAGAATATATTCTTTGAAGTGGGAAAATTAACTGTTGTGATTCAGGAAGGTACATTGGTGGGGAAAGTTTTATGACAAACACCCGTACCTTTTCAGGCTACGGGTGTATAACGTTTTTAGCGCCCGGCGTTTTTCATGATGCGAGCTTTGTCCAGCTTCCACTCGCGATCTTTCACATCGTTACGCTTATCGTGTTGCTGCTTACCTTTTGCCACGCCGATTTTGACTTTGCACCAGGCATTCTTCCAGTACAGTGACAGGGCAACGACCGTGTACCCGTCGCGGTTGATCTGGCCGATAAGGGTATCCAGTTCACGCTGATTCAGTAACAGTTTACGGGTACGCGTTGGATCGCAAACGTAATGGGATGACGCGACCGTCAGCGGCGTGAAGTTTGCGCCAAAGAGGTAGGCTTCGCCATCTTTCAGGATCACGTAGCTATCGCCAATGTTGGCTTTACCGGCTCGCAGGGATTTTACTTCCCAGCCCTGCAGCGCGAGGCCCGCTTCGTACTCTTCTTCGATAAAGTAATCGTGGCGGGCGCGTTTGTTCAGCGCAATGGTGGCCGATCCAGGTTTGTGTGCTTTTTTCTTAGTCATAATATCCTGAAGTCATCGCAGTTCGTACACATCTGCCTCAAGCTCCCGCGAGGCGCAATGCGCTATCTTAGCACGAGTTGCCGCGGAACGTTTTTTTTAACCGTAGATAAATGATACTATTTAGCCCGTGTTCGAACATGGAAATTGCTATGCCTCAGATTAGCCGTACTGCGCTGGTGCCCTATAGCGCGGAGCAAATGTATACCCTCGTCAACGACGTTAATGCTTATCCTGATTTCTTACCCGGCTGCACCGGAAGTCGCGTGCTGGAGTCGGGCCCGACGCAAATGACGGCGGCGGTGGACGTGTCGAAGGCCGGTATCAGCAAGACGTTCACGACGCGGAATATCCTTACCAGCAACCAGAGCATTTTGATGCAACTGGTGGATGGGCCATTTAAAAAACTGATTGGTGGCTGGAAGTTTATCCCGCTCAGTCAGGATGCCTGTAAAATCGAGTTCCACCTTGATTTCGAATTTACCAATAAGCTGATTGAGATGGCCTTTGGCCGCATCTTCAAAGAGCTGGCGCTGAATATGGTTCAGGCATTCACGATGCGCGCCAGAGAGGTTTACAGTGCCGGGTAAGATTGTGGTTGAAGTGGCCTACGCGCTGCCGCAAAAACAGTATTTGCAACGTGTGACGCTGGAAGAGGGCGCCACTGTCAAGCAGGCGATTCTGGCGAGCGGCATTCTGACGCTGCGTGACGATATCGATCTTGCGAAGAACAAAGTGGGTATCTATAGCCGCCCGGTGAAATTACAGGACGTGGTGCAGGATGGCGACAGGGTTGAGATTTATCGCCCGCTGATTGCCGATCCGAAAGAACTGCGTCGCCAGCGAGCGGAGAAGTCAGCCGGCAAAGCCTGATGCCACACTTCAGCCGCCAGAAACAAAAAAAGCGCTCAGTGAGCGCTTTTTTATTGCCTGAACTTACTCGCCGGTCAGCGCAGGTTTGTTATCAATGTTGGTCAGCACACCGCTGCTATTGAAGGTGAGTGTCAGCGTCTGCTGCGTCACTTTTTCATGACCAGGCTGCTGGCGGAACACGTAGAACCAGGTATTAGTGCCGAATGGATCGGACATCATAGGCGTACCTAATGCATAAGCGACCTGTTGTTGGGTCATGCCGATGCGGATTTTTGAAATATCGTTAGGTGCCAGATAGTTTCCCTGATTGATGTCAGGACGGTATACCACTCGCTCCAGAGTGGAACAGCCTGCGGTCAACATCAGAAGAACCGCTGCGGCAGCAGTCAGCGTTTTACAGCGCATAGTGATTTCATTCCTTTTCGGGCCCGAGCAGTACGCGGCTCATATGTAATATGCCGATGATAATAGACCTGACGTCAGTTTAAAACCTTTTGCTGCCAGGTCACACGGCGTTTTTATTTTGAACTCAGACTCCTGGGATACGAAAAAGTTTACGCTGCCAGCAACTCTTTCGCGTTTGCCAGCGTGTTTCGCGTGACTTCGCTGCCGCCGAGCAGGCGTGCCAGCTCCTGCAACCGCGCGCGTTTATCCAGCGGCTGCATGTGCGTTTCAGTCATTTCACCGTCGGTTTCTTTGCTGACAAAGAAGTGGTGATGACCACAACCGGCCACCTGCGGCAAGTGAGTGACACACATGACCTGCGTGGATTCGCCAAGCTGACGCAGCAAGCGCCCGACAACGGCGGCGGTCGGGCCGCTGATACCCACGTCCACTTCATCGAAGATGAGCGCCGGGGTTTCCATTTTACGCGCGGTAATCACCTGAATAGCCAGCGCGATACGCGACAACTCACCGCCGGAGGCCACTTTAGCAATAGGCTGGAGCGGCTGGCCCGGGTTGGTGGTGACGCGAAACTCAATGCGGTCTGCGCCGTCGGCCGTGAGGTGCTGTTCTTCAAAGCTGACGTCGATGGTAAAGATGCCGTGCGGCATAGAGAGCGCATGCATGCTGTCGGTAATAAGCCCCGCCAGTTCCTGTGCGCTGTTGAGGCGCAAAGTATGAAGCTGACGCGCGGTTTCCAGCGCCAGTTCGTGGTGGCGTGATACCGCGTGTTTCAGGGTTTCCAGCGAGTCGCTTTGATCGTCAAGCTGCTGCTGCTCATCAAGCAGCGACTGATAGAAGTCGGGCAGCGCTTCGGGTGAAATATGGTGTTTACGCGCCAGCGCGATTTGCCGCGACAGGCGTTGTTCCAGTTCATACAGGCGATTCGGGTCGAGATCGAGGCGGTCACAGTAGTGACGCAGCTCATCGCTGGCTTCGCTTAGCTGAATGGACGCTTCTTCCAGCATATCGAGTACGCTGGCGAGTTTGTTGTCCATGCCGACCAGCTCAGTGGTGAGCTGTTTTGCAGTGTAGAGCTGGCTTAGCAGGTTGGCGTCTTCACCGTCAGCCAGCAGCGCCAGCGCATGCTGGCTGGTGGAGAGCAGTTGCCCACTGTTCGCCAGACGCTTGTACTCTTCGTCGATTTGCTCGTATTCGCCCGGCTGCGGGTTGAACTCGATAAGTTCTTTAAGCTGATAATGCAGCAGTTCGGCGCGCGCGGCGCGTTCCTGACTTTGCTGCTGATGCTGCGCTAAATCGCGGCAGCTTTGATGCCACAGATGATAATGCTCAGCCATCTGGCGCGTAAGGGTGGATTCGCCGGCATAGCCGTCGAGCAGGGTTTTCTGATGTTCGGGTTTGACCAGAAGCTGGTGCGCGTGCTGACCATGGATTTGAATCAGCAACTGGCCCAGTTCGCGAAGCTGCGACAGCGGAACGGCGGTGCCATTGATAAAGCCACGTGAGCGCCCGTCGCTGCTGATGACGCGGCGTAGCAGACATTCGCGGCCATCTTCAAGCTGGTTTTCTTCAAGCCAGCGCAACGCGGCGGGCGTGTCTTTCAGGGCAAAGCGAGCACAGAGGTCGGCACGGCTGGCACCCGCACGCACCATGTCGCCTTCCGCGCGGCCACCCAGGCACAGACCGAGGGCATCGATAGCAATAGATTTACCGGCCCCGGTTTCACCGGTGATGGCCGTCATGCCGCCGTTAAAGTCGATTTCAAGTTCACGAACGATTGCAAAGTTGCTGATGGTCAGTTGTGCCAACATAGCTGCTTTCCTGTATGAAAAACCATAACTGTGTTTTCATACAGTATAAACTGGTTTTTTATACAGTAAAGTGCTGTTGGCAAATTTAAAACAATTTTTTTGACCAGCCGAGCTTGGTGCTTAATGTATTGAAATAGCTGTAATCTTTCGGGTGTATCAGATTCAGGTGATAATCACTGCGACGAATCAATACATCTTCCCCTTCCTGAATCGGCAAGGCAATCTGGCTGTCACAGCTGATCTCCAGGTCATTACGGCGATGCGAGAAACGCAGTCGGATGGTGCTGCTGCTGTTAATCACCAGCGGACGCGCCGAGAGCGTGTGCGGGAACATGGGCACCAGGGTGATGGCATCCAGCGATGGCGTCAGAATTGGGCCGCCTGCCGAAAGGGAGTAGGCGGTAGAACCGGTCGGCGTCGAGATAATCAGGCCATCGGAGCGCTGCGAGAAGGCAAAGGTTTCATCAATATACACCTCGAACTCAATCATATGCGCCACTTTGCCCGGATGCAGAACCACTTCATTAATGGCGGTGCTGATGCGCTTCTGGCAATCCTGCTGGCATACCTGCGCTTCCAGCAGGAAACGTTTCTCGGTGATGTAATTGCCTTCCAGTACGTCGGCTAATTGTTGATGGGCGTTGTCCGGGTCGAGGTCGGTCAGGAAGCCGAGGTTGCCACGGTTAATACCGATCACTTTAATATCGTAGCGTGCCAGGGTGCGCGCCGCGCCCAGCATATTGCCATCGCCGCCCACGACCACCGCAAGACAGGCCTTCTGGCCAATTTCTGCCAGCGTGCCGGTTTGTACGTTCTCTAGCTTCAGCTCTTTAGCAATCTGGCGTTCAACAATCACTTCGTAGCCTTTGGTGCTCAGCCAGCGATAGAGCATTTCATGAGTGGTCAGGGCGGTCGGATGGCGAGGGTGCCCTACGATACCGATGCACTTGAAATGATTGTTCATTTTCTGAAGGTCCTTGTGCCGAAGATTGATGACAATGTGAGAGCTTCCCTTGAAACGCGGAATCTTATCCCCATAATAAGCCAAGTTAGCGAGATGATTGCGAAAAAAAACGCGGAGAAATTCATGAGCAGTAAAGAACAGAAAACGCCTGAGGGGCAAGCCCCGGAAGAAATTATCACGGAACAGCATGATGACGTTGAAGCTGTAGAGTCTGACGCGTCTGCTGAGCAGGTGGATCCGCGCGATGAAAAAATTGCGAATCTGGAAGCACAGTTAGCGGAATCCCAGACACGTGAGCGTGACGGTGTGTTGCGTATCAAAGCGGAAATGGAAAACCTGCGTCGCCGTACTGAACTCGACATCGAAAAGGCGCACAAATTTGCGCTGGAAAAATTCGTCAACGAACTGCTGCCGGTACTGGATAGCCTGGACCGCGCGCTGGAAGTAGCGAACAAAGACAATACCGATATGGCGGCGATGATCGAAGGTATCGAATTGACCCGTAAATCCATGCTCGACGTGGTGGGTAAATTCGGCGTTCAGGTCGTTGATGCGATCGACGTGCCGATGGACCCGAACGTACACCAGGCGATTGCGATGGTGGAATCTGAAGACATCGCGCCGGGTAACGTACTGATGGTAATGCAGAAAGGCTATACGCTGAACGGACGTACCATCCGCGCAGCGATGGTTTCCGTCGCGAAAGCGAAAGCGTAACCGCCCAGTTGCCCTGTTCCAGAAGCCCTCTTCATGAGGGCTTCAGATTGATGACAAAGTGCGATTTGTTCTTGCCAGATGCGGCGTAAACGCCTTATCCAGCCTACAAAATAATGCAAATTCAATATATTGCAGAAACCAGGTAGGCCTGATAAGCGTAGCGCATCAGGCAATGTTGCGTTTGTCGCCAGTCTCAAGCCCTCCTCGTGAGGGCTTTTTACTTTCGAAGGCTTAGGCCTGATATTTGTCCGCCGTTGCGGGCGTTTTATACTGCCTCTTCACAGGCTCACATGAAGAGGGACATTTATGCTGGAGTCGGATGTAAAGACCCGAGCACTTCCCCCCGATGAGGTGGGGGTTTTAGTACGTCAGGATAAAACGCGCGACGATGTTCTTCGTCATTTCTTGCAACTCACCACATCACTTTTCCATATGCCAGCGGGTTACATTTCTGTGCTGGATGACAAGACGCGCAATGTGATTGTATCGCATCAGATTTCGATGGCACCGAAGCCAAGACAGTTCACATTCTGCCAGTATGTTGTAGATACCCAAAAGCCGGTCATTGTCCCCGATACGCTGCAGGATGCACGTTTTTGTGAGCACCCAATGGTGGTGGGCGACCCTGGGTTACGCTTTTACGCGGGGATGCCGCTGACCTTTAAAAATGGCTGCACAATGGGAACCTATTGCGTGGTCGATACGGTTCCTCGCGATTTAACCTGCGAAGAGTTGACCTCATTGACCTTCATTGCAGAACTGGTTTCCAGCTTTATTGAGTCATGGCTGGATGTCGCGTTGACCGATCTCAATAGTGGCCTGCCAAACATGCATCAGTTGATCAATGATTTGCAGGATGAATCGTTTGCGGAAGAGTGCCCCGGCAATTCGTTGATGGTGATTGAGTGCATTGGTGTGACGCAATCTGATGATATCGCCCGGGTGATGGGCACCAGTCGGCTTAACACGCTGGTGAGGGATATTAGTCAGGCGCTGCTGCGGGTGTTGCAACTTTCGCGGTGCGAAAAGCTGTATATGCTGAGTGCCGGGCGCTTTGCACTCTATTCAAAACCACTCACACCGTCCGATCGCCAGCGTCGTGAACAGCAGTTAATGGCCCTGCAGGCGCATCTCTCTGATGCTGTCACTATTGATTTAAAGATTTATGTCGGCGAAACGGCGATTACATTGCCTATCTGTTCCGGACATGAAATTCTGCGCCAGGCTGAGAGCGCGCTGTATGAAGCCCGGCACAACCGGCTACGTTGGGGTATTTATAATCAGGACGACGATTGCCGTCGTAACGAAGACTTTTATCTGCTCAACGACCTGACCGAGGCTATTCGTAAAGATCGCGGGCTCTATCTGGTCTGGCAACCGAAGGTGTCGCTTCCTTCCGGGCACCCCGTCGCGCTTGAGGCTCTGATCCGCTGGAATCACTCGGAGCGCGGGATTATTCCCCCAGGAAGTTTTCTGCCGCTAATTGAGAACACCAGCCTGATGGTTGAGCTCACCGATTGGGTCATTGATCACGCTATTAGCCAACTGGCTGAGTGGAAAAGGAAAGATATTACATTACCTGCCTCGATTAACATCAGCGTGCTGGATCTCAAGCGCGAAAACTTTACCCGGCGCTTGCTGGAGAAAATGACACAGGCTGGGTTGATGAACAGCATGCTGGGTGTTGAATGTCTGGAAACGGAAAAACTGTTGGCCAGTTCTCAGGTGCTGGAAGAGTTACGTTTGCTGCGTAAGTATGGTTTTACGGTCTCACTGGATGATTTTGGCGCGGGTTACAGCAACCTCAATTATCTGCTGCGTATTCCGCTCGATACGATCAAGCTGGATAAATCACTGATTGACGATCTACTCAAAGAGCCTTCGCGACGCGTCATTGTGCGTAACGTTATTCGCATGCTGAAAGAGCTGGGTTACCGGGTGCTGGCGGAAGGGGTGGAAGATGAATCTACCGCGCGGATTATCAGTGACTATGCCTGCGATGAAGCGCAGGGCTATTTCTTTGCGCGTCCTAAAACGGCGGCACAACTGGAAGCGTGGCTGGAGAAGTGGATGTAACAACGGCCCCGAGGGGCCGTTATAATGTTATCAGGACTGGACGCTCTCTCGCAGGGGCTTCACTGGCATTACCTTGACCTGTTTGATCATGTTGTCCTGTACGTCGAGAATATCAATATCGTACTGGTCAATGCGCACGCGAGTACCGGCCGCCGGGATCTCTTCCAGCGCTTCGAGGATCATGCCGTTAATGGTACGCGCTTCGTCTTCCGGCATATGCCAGTTAAAGGCTTTGTTGAGTTCACGGACGTTGGCGCTGCCTTCAATGATGACCGAGCCGTCATTCTGCGGCGTCACTTCTTCCGCCAGGGTGGGGGACATCGATGTGGTGAAGTCGCCGACAATCTCTTCGAGAATATCTTCGACCGTTACCAGCCCCTGAATATCGCCATATTCATCAACCACCAGGCCGACTTTCTTTTTATTACGCTGGAATTTTACCAGTTGAACGCTGAGCGGCGTGCCTTCCGGCACATAGTAAATTTCATCGGCGGCGCGCAGCATCACCTCTTTAGTGAACTCTTTTTTCTCCTGCATTAAGCGCCAGGCTTCGCGCACGCGCAGCATGCTGATGGCATCGTCCAGCGAGTCGCGATACAGCACGATGCGTCCGTGTGGAGAATGGGTGAGCTGACGAACAATCGACTTCCAGTCATCGTTGATGTCGATACCGACGATTTCATTGCGCGGCACCATAATGTCATCGACGCTCACTTTTTCGAGATCCAGTACCGACAGCAACATGTCCTGATTGCGGCGCGAGATTTGCGATCGTGATTCATTCACCAGAGTACGCAGTTCATCTTTGCTCAACGAGCTGCTCATCACGGTGTCGGTTTTTATCCCCATCATGCGCATCAGCAGGCGGGTGATCATATTGAGCAGCCACACCAGCGGCATCATCAGAATTTGTAACGGGGCGAGCAGGACACTGCTGGGGTAGGCCACTTTCTCCGGGTAGAGCGCGGCAATGGTTTTTGGCAATACTTCAGCAAATACCAGTACCACAAAAGTCAGGACACCGGTGGCAATCGCCACGCCCGCATCGCCATAAAGACGCATCCCGACAATGGTGCCCAGCGCGGAGGCCAGAATGTTGACCAGGTTATTGCCAATCAGCACCAGGCTAATTAAGCGATCTGGCTTACGCAGCAGTTTTTCAACGCGCTTCGCCTGGCGATTGCCTTGCTTGGCAAGATGGCGCAGACGATAGCGGTTGAGCGTCATCATGCCTGTCTCCGAACCGGAGAAATAGGCGGAGATGACCACCATAATGATCAGTGTGACGATCAGTGTGGTGGTGGAGATATGTTCCAAAAGGTGTTCCTTAGTTGTGTCTAGCCGACAAGCTGTTGAATGACCCGGCTACCGAAATAGGCCATGGTCAGAATGCCCGCGCCAGCGACGTTAAACCACACGACGCGGCGTCCACGCCATCCTTCATGATAGTGGCCCCACAGCAGCACGATGTAGACAAACCAGGCCACGATAGAGAGCACGGCTTTGTCGATGTTTTCCATGCTAAAGAGGTTATGCATGTAAAACAGGCCGGTGCACAGGGTCAGTGTAAGCAACACCACGCCTACCTGCGTGATATGAAACATTTTACGTTCAATGCTCATCAGCGGCGGCATTTCGTGGCTGAAGGCCAGCTTTTTGTTTTTCAACTGGTAGTCAATCCACGCGAGTTGAAGGGCGTATAGCGCGGCGATAATCAGCGTCGCATAGGCGAACAACGACAGGCCGATATGCACCATCATGCCCGGCGTGGCCTCCAGATGGGTGATGTATTCATTTGGGACAAAGGTCGCAAACGCCAGATTAATTAACGCAAAAGCGTACACAATCGGCAGCAGCAGCCAGCCGCGATTGCGTGAGGCGACAATTGTCATCACCGTACAAATCATCAAACTGACCAGCGACCCCACATTGAGCAGGCTCAGATTTTGACCATTCTCGCCGCCGGGTAAAATGCGTGCTTCCAGCGCGAAAGCGTGGCAGATCAGCGCGATAACGGCAGAAAGAATAGCCATACGCCGCCAGCCGCTGTTTTTTTGCAGCAAACCGGGGATGATCAGCGCCAGGCTGATGGAGTAGGCGACAAGCGCGAGCAGGGCAAAAACGGGCATAGAGTGTGTCGGCAATCGTCAATAGAGTGTAAGAAGGGCAGTATATACGCAAAATCATTCGAGTTGTATCAAGGCGCGGGGCGTTGGGCAAAACATCGGGCGCTTTGCGCTAAACCGCGGCATCACAACTCGGGCGCTGTCGTGTTATACTCCGGCAAATTTCTAATTTTGTGTCGCACAGCGACCAACCGTTTCCACCTTAGGCGAGAGACAATGTTTGATAATTTAACCGATCGTTTGTCACAGACGCTGCGTAACATCAGCGGCCGTGGCCGCCTCACCGAAGACAACGTTAAAGAGACGCTGCGCGAAGTGCGCATGGCGCTGCTGGAAGCTGACGTCGCGTTGCCGGTGGTGCGTGAGTTTATCAACCGCGTAAAAGAGAAAGCGGTTGGTCATGAAGTTAACAAAAGCCTGACGCCGGGTCAGGAGTTCGTCAAAATCGTCCGTAACGAACTGGTTTCGGCGATGGGTGAAGAGAACCAGACGCTGAATCTGGCCGCACAGCCGCCAGCTGTAGTGCTGATGGCGGGTTTGCAGGGTGCCGGTAAAACAACCAGCGTCGGTAAGCTCGGTAAATTCCTGCGCGAGAAGCACAAAAAGAAAGTGCTGGTGGTGTCCGCCGACGTTTATCGCCCGGCGGCGATCAAACAGCTTGAAACACTTGCTGAACAGGTTGGTGTGGATTTCTTCCCGTCTGATGTCGGCCAGAAACCTATCGACATTGTTAATGGCGCACTGAAAGAAGCGAAGCTGAAATTCTACGACGTGCTGCTGGTGGATACCGCCGGTCGTCTGCACGTAGACGAAGCGATGATGGACGAAATCAAACAGGTGCATGCCGCGATTAATCCGGTTGAAACCCTGTTTGTTGTCGATGCCATGACCGGTCAGGATGCCGCAAATACCGCGAAGGCCTTCAACGAAGCGCTGCCGCTGACCGGCGTGGTGCTGACCAAAGTCGACGGTGACGCTCGTGGCGGTGCGGCGCTCTCTATTCGTCACATCACCGGCAAACCGATTAAATTCCTCGGTGTCGGCGAGAAAACCGAAGCGCTGGAGCCGTTCCACCCGGATCGTATCGCTTCCCGTATCCTCGGCATGGGCGACGTGCTGTCGCTTATCGAAGATATCGAAAGCAAGGTTGACCGCGCGCAGGCTGAGAAACTGGCCTCCAAACTGAAAAAAGGCGACGGCTTCGACCTGACCGACTTCCTGGAACAGCTGCGCCAGATGAAAAACATGGGCGGCATGGCCAGCCTGATGGGCAAACTGCCGGGCATGGGCCAGATCCCTGACAACGTAAAAGCGCAGATGGATGACAAAGTGCTGGTGCGTATGGAAGCCATCATCAACTCCATGACCCTGAAAGAGCGCGCGAAGCCGGAAATCATTAAAGGTTCCCGTAAACGCCGTATTGCTGCCGGTTGCGGTATGCAGGTTCAGGACGTCAACCGCCTTCTGAAACAGTTCGACGACATGCAGCGCATGATGAAGAAAATGAAGAAAGGCGGCATGGCGAAGATGATGCGCGGGATGAAAGGGATGATGCCCCCAGGCTTCCCAGGCCGCTAATACGCGTCATAATTCGAGCCGCAGATGCGTTGGCTGCGTTCGCTCACCCCGGTCACGTACTAATGTACGCTCCCGGGGATTTGCTAACTTGCCGCCTTCCTGCAACTCGAATTATCTAGCGTATTGTAGTTTTGAATTGATTTTTGCCCAAAAATGAGTAAAATTTTCGGGCTTTTAATATGACACCGGGCCCCTTCCCTCGATGGGGCCCGGTTGTTCTATTCACACAAGAGGATGTTATGGTAACTATTCGTTTAGCTCGTCACGGCGCTAAAAAGCGTCCGTTCTACCAGGTTGTTGTGACTGACAGCCGTAATGCACGTAACGGTCGCTTCATCGAGCGCGTTGGTTTCTTCAACCCGATCGCTAGCGAAAAAGAAGAAGGCACTCGCCTGGATCTGGATCGCATCGAGCACTGGGTTGGCCAGGGCGCAACTATCTCTGATCGCGTATCTGCGCTGATCAAAGAAGCTAAAAAAGCAGCTTAATCTGTCACGGTGGTCATGATGAGCAAGCAACTCACCGCACAGGCACCTGTTGATCCCATCGTATTGGGCAAAATGGGTTCTTCCTACGGTATCCGTGGTTGGCTCAGAGTGTTTTCCTCCACCGAAGACGCCGAAAGCATTTTTGACTATCAGCCCTGGTTAATCCAGAAGGCGGGTCAGTGGCAGGTTGTTGAGCTGGAAAGCTGGCGCCACCACAATCAGGACATCATCATTAAGCTGAAAGGCGTTGATGATCGCGATACTGCGAATCTGCTGACTAATTGCGAAATTATCGTCGATTCATCGCAGTTGCCGAAACTGGAAGAGGGTGATTACTACTGGAAAGACCTGATGGGCTGCCAGGTAGTCACAACCGAAGGTTACGATCTCGGTAAAGTCATCGATATGATGGAAACCGGTTCGAATGACGTTCTCGTCATTAAGGCAAACCTGAAAGATGCATTTGGTATCAAGGAGCGGTTGGTTCCGTTCCTCGATGGGCAGGTTATCAAGAAAGTCGATCTCGCTACTCGTTCAATCGAAGTAGATTGGGATCCTGGTTTTTAAACCACCGGATAAACGGTAAAAGACGGCGCTATGTGGATTGGCATAATTAGCCTGTTTCCTGAAATGTTCCGCGCAATTACCGATTACGGGGTAACTGGCCGGGCAGTAAAAAATGGCCTGCTGAGCATCCAGAGCTGGAGTCCTCGTGACTTCACGCATGACCGGCACCGTACCGTGGACGATCGTCCTTACGGCGGCGGACCGGGGATGTTAATGATGGTGCAACCTTTACGGGATGCCATCAATGCAGCAAAAGCCGCGGCAGGTGAAGGCGCAAAGGTGATTTATCTGTCACCTCAGGGACGCAAGCTTGATCAAGCAGGCGTCAGCGAACTGGCAACGAATCAGAAACTGATTCTGGTGTGTGGTCGCTACGAAGGTATTGATGAGCGCGTGATTCAGACCGAAATTGATGAAGAATGGTCAATCGGCGATTACGTTCTCAGCGGTGGTGAGTTACCGGCAATGACGCTGATTGACTCTGTTTCCCGGTTCATTCCGGGTGTACTGGGTCACGAAGCATCGGCAACGGAAGATTCCTTTGCTGACGGGTTGCTGGATTGCCCCCACTATACGCGTCCTGAAGTGTTAGAAGGAATGGAAGTACCGCCAGTATTGCTGTCGGGGAACCATGCCGAGATACGTCGCTGGCGTTTGAAACAGTCGCTGGGCCGCTCCTGGCTTAGAAGACCTGAACTTCTGGAAAACCTGGCTCTGACTGAAGAGCAAGCAAGGTTGCTGGCGGAGTTCCAAAAGGAGCACGCACAACAGCAACATAAACATGATGGGCAAGCGTAATACGCGCCCGATATATCAGTTTACCCAGGATAAGAGATTAAATTATGAGCAACATTATTAAGCAACTTGAACAAGAACAGATGAAGCAGGACGTACCTTCCTTCCGTCCGGGTGATACCGTGGAAGTGAAAGTATGGGTTGTTGAAGGTTCCAAAAAACGTCTGCAGGCATTCGAGGGCGTGGTTATCGCTATTCGTAACCGCGGTCTGCACTCTGCATTCACTGTTCGCAAAATTTCCAACGGCGAAGGCGTTGAGCGTGTCTTCCAGACTCACTCTCCGGTTGTTGACAGCATTGCTGTTAAACGTCGTGGTGCTGTGCGTAAAGCTAAACTGTACTACCTGCGTGAACGTACTGGTAAGTCTGCTCGTATCAAAGAGCGTCTTAACTAAGATTCGCGTAAGCGACATCCTGTTAGAAAAGGGCTGGCCGAAAGGCTGGCCCTTTTTTTTCGCGCCTGGCACTCCGTGTTAACTGTTTTGAGATAATTCATTTACAATACACGCTCCTTATCGGAGGGTATTGTGAGCAGCAATCGGTTTCATGGTGTAGCGCTAAAACGGCACGCGGCCTGGTTCGCGTTGTTCGCTATTGCGTTGATTATCGTGGCCCCGCTTATCTCCGTGTCGCTGCAAAAAGATCCGATGAGCGCGATGCCTGGAATGCACCATGCAATGAGTATGGATGCAGAGCATCACTCCTCTTCCCAGAGTATGCCAGTCGACCATGCCGAAGCCTGCGGCTACTGCGTTTTACTGGCGCATGTGCCGGGGCTGATTCTGGCGCTGGTTATTTTGCTGTGTGGGCTGCTGTTGCGCTGCCGTGTCAGGCTGGCGCGGCCTGCGGTTAAACACTGGCACTATTTCCCCTGGCTCTTTCCTGATACCCGCGCGCCGCCAGGCCTGTCTGCTTTTTCCTGTTAAAAAATAATAAATGGCGTCAATGCGCCGCGACTCTTTTCGTCTGCATTAAGGAAAAGTATGACAACCTGCACCTCACGGGCGGCATGGGTACACCTGCTGCGTCGCCTGCATTTTTTTATTGGTCTGTTTGTTGGGCCGTTTATCTTCGTGGCGGCGTTAACCGGCACGCTGTATGTCGCCACGCCACAGCTGGAAAATAGGCTCTACCAGCACGCACTGCACGGCACGATGAGCGCCGGGCGCCTTCCGCTTGCCGATCAAATCGCGGTTGCGCAGCAGGCCTCCGGTGGTGAACTTCGTCTGCATGCGGTTCGTCCGGCGTTGACTGCCGGGGAAACCACCCGCGTGATGTTCGCCGATCCTTCGCTCGGCGAGTCTGAAAGCCGTGCCATTTTTATCGACCCGGTGACGCTGGCCGTCACGGGCGATATGACCGTCTACGGCACCAGCGGTATATTGCCGCTGCGTCAGTGGATTGATTACGCCCACCGTTCATTACTGTTGGGTGATGTGGGGCGACTCTACAGCGAGCTGGCGGCATCATGGATGTGGGTGGCGGCGCTGGGCGGTATTGCGCTGTGGGCCGTTACCCGACCAAAACGCCGTGTTAATAACCGCTTCCAGAACACGCGTCGTGTGCATGTCACGCTTGGCTGGCTACTGCTGGCGGGGATGCTGCTCTTCTCCGCAACCGGGCTGACCTGGTCACAGTGGGCGGGTGGCAACGTCGATAAAATGCGCGCGGCATTCGGCTGGATGACGCCGCAGGTGAATACGCAGCTGCACGGCAAAATGGAAATGGCAGACCCGCATGCGGAGCATAAAGGCCATATGGCGGCCATGCCTGGCATGTCGTTGCCGGTTATCGCCGGAGAAAAGTTTGATTCCGTACTGGCTGCGGCACAGCGAGCGGGTATTGATGCGTCTTTACTGGAGATTCGCCCGCCGCGCAGTGAGGATCGCGCCTGGACGGTAACGGAAATTGACCGTCGTTGGCCGACCCAGGTGGATGCCGTTGCGGTAGATGGCACATCGCTTGCGATCCTCGACCGCACGCGTTTTGCTGATTTCCCACTGATGGCGAAGCTGACCCGCTGGGGTGTCGATTTCCATATGGGGATTTTATTGGGTTTGCCTAACCAACTGCTGTTGATCGCTTTCGGGTTGGCGCTGTGCGTGGCGATCCTGATGGGATATCGACTCTGGTGGATCAAGCGTCCGGCGCAGGCAGTAGCAGATCCGCTTCAGACCTTGTCTCAGAGCTGGCTGGCGTTATCCTGGGCCGGTCGCCTTATGACGTTGGGGGTTGCTGTCCTGTTTGGGTTCGCGCTACCGGTGATGGGCGTCAGTCTGTTGCTGTTTGTGGTCATTGACTGGCTGCGCTGGAGGAGTCATCAGGGAGCGACTCAAACGCAGCCAGTACAATAAGCCTTAAGGGGCGCTGATCACCACCGCGACGCGGCGGTTTTCGGCGCGCCCTTGCGAGGTTTTATTGCTGGCAACCGGGTATTTCTGCCCCAGCCCCTGAGTGGTCAGATTGCTGCGCGGGATGCGCGCGCCTTCTGCCCAGCTATCGGCTACGGCGTTGGCGCGTTTCAGGGAAAGGGCTTCGTTATAGCTCGCTTCCCCGTAGTTATCCGTGTGTCCGTCCATGCGCAAATGCGTGATCCCGGTTGATGCCAGGCGTGCGGCCATGGTGTGGATTTGCTGCTGGCTATCAGCACGCAGGTGGAAATCGTTTTTGTCGAACAGAATGGTATCAGAGAGGCCGAGTGACCAGTCTCCATTGGTTTCGCTAAAACCGTATGATTTCATGGCGGCAACCTGCTCTGGCGTAAATTTCCCCTGCGGGGCCTGACAGCCTGCCAGCAGAGTGGTCGATAGCAACGCGGCGGCGATGTAACGCTTTAACATTCTCTTTCCTTGCTTCTCATAATGAGTTTTTGGAACGCTGATTTTTCATGACATACATGTTCTTATCGGCAAGTTCCTGTAAATCTTCGACGGAATTATGTTCCCACGTTAAGGCATAGCCGACGCTCAGTGACAGCGGCACATAATGCCCATTGCGTAAATCAAAGGGGCGAATGAACTGCTGCGACAGCGCGGCGCAGATCCGCTGGACTTCATCTTCGCTGTTCACACCCGATAAAATAACCGCAAACTCATCGCCGCCCAGACGATACGCCGCATGGCGATTCCCGCTGAACTCCATCAACCGCTTCGCCGCGTCGATCAACACGCAATCGCCTGCGGCGTGGCCCCAGGTATCATTGATGCGTTTAAAGTTGTCGCCATCGAGGAACAGTAGCGCCGAGCTGGCTTTCATCTGCGGGTTATCCATCAGCGAGGCAATGCGGCTACGAAACGCTGCGCGGTTGGGCAGACCGGTCAGCGCATCATGCAGCGCGGTGCGCAGGAGCTGGGCATTTTTGGCCTGTAGCTTGAGCTGCCACTCCTCCATTTCGTCCAGCAGGCTGTTGAAATCGAGGGCGAAACGGTGAAATTCATCAATGCGTTCGGCGCTGACGCGGCGAGAGAAGTTACGATTCGTGCGCACATCATGCACCACATCGGTAATGCTTTGCAGGGCGGTGACCACGCCTTCGTGCAGATGGCGCGTAATAAGCAGAGCAACCGCTGATGCAAAGACGATACAGGCGGTCAGGACGCCAAGTGATAACCAGATAAAATGGCTGATCAAACTGTCGCGGGCCGTTAAGCGTAACTCACCAATGGTCTGGCCGTTGTAAGTGATGGGCTGCGTGACAGGTAAAGGAAATAACCATTGGCTGACTAATCTGTTCAGCGTGTCCCGCTCGGCAGACGCATTGTAATGCCAGTACGCAAAACGCTTATTGCCGGTGCTCACCACTTCTGCGGTGGCGAAATGACCCTGCTTGCCCAGCATCGCCAGTGTTTCATTGGCGGCGGTATTGTCCTTAAAGACCAGTGCAGCTTCCAGGCTATGACTCATGGTCGAACCGGTCAGCTCAAGATTTTTCTGCGCGTACTGCTTCAACGTCACAATGGATGCGCCGCACAATAGCAGCCAAATCAGCGTCATGGTAATAAATACGCTGGTGACGCTAATACGCCGGAGCGTGCGCTTAAACGTTGGGCGCGGTGGGGTTGAATAGTCCTTATTCATGATTCTTATTCCGTGCGAGCATCAAAACATCCGGATTGACCCTGACACCGCTACGAGAAAGGGAATCGAGGTTTACAGCGAATGTCACTTTATCGGTATTGAATAGCAGACAGAAGGAACTGCCAATACGACATTCGGCGTTTTGTTCGGAAATTAATAATGTTGGCCTCGCGTTAAGCATATTTTGTAATTCCACCTGTTGTTCAGGTGATTCCGAGCCAAAATAGACAGCAGCACAGCCAGCGCTAAGAACATCCTGGCGGGAATGCACCATTACCGGGTGATAGGTAACGGGCGGCTCCTCGGCTGCGCGCAACGCATCGCGATAACGCGCGGTGCTAAAAATGCAGAGCGTTGGCGGTTGATGAGGCTGCGGCCAGCGGGTGTAACTAATAATACCGGAAACCATTGAACGCACCGATTTCTCTCTATCAGTTAGTGCAGTGGCAAAAAGAGATCTACTAAGAGAAAAAAATATCAATACCAGCAAAAGCGGGTATAAAAGTTTTAAGACCGGGTTGCTCATCGGAATCCGCCGTAAAGCTTTGATTTCTGCGTCCATAATTTCTCAGTGCAGACTATCATTTTTCACCTGACCCGTCATTAGATCGTGAAATGGATTACGTATTAGTTAAGTTAAATCTCAGATGAATGATTTGGTGGCGATCACATGCCTGGAAATAAATATATTAAAAGTAAGGATATCTCTTAGTTAATTGATTTTTCAGGCACTCAGTTTGCAATTACAGAGATGTTAAGCAGACATGGCATGCGGGTGAGCCAGTTATCGCCACGATCGCGGTTATCAGAGGGTTAACATCAGTAGGTGTTGGTTGTAATGATATGTTTACAGCATGAAATGGTTAAAATTGCCTGATATAGGTGTGTGTAAAGTAATATTTACGGAATTTGGATTGAAATCTTTACTTTTTATGATATTGTTATTTCACCTCACCGAGGAAACCACTATCGCAAACGAGCTATACAGGTAAGCCACCATGCAAAAAGACGCGCTGAATAACGTACATATTACCGATGAACAAATTCTGATCACCCCAGAACAACTGAAAGCGGAATTCCCGCTGAGTGCTGAACAGGAAGCGCAAATCGCGCAGTCACGTAAAACCATCTCTGACATCATCGCCGGGCGCGATCCTCGTCTGCTGGTTGTCTGTGGCCCGTGCTCGATTCACTGCCCTGAAACGGCCATCGAATATGCTCGTCGATTTAAAAGCCTTGCCGAGGAGGTCAGCGATAGCCTCTACCTGGTGATGCGCGTCTATTTTGAAAAACCACGTACGACCGTTGGCTGGAAAGGTCTGATCAACGATCCGCACATGGACGGCTCGTTTGATGTGGAAGGCGGCCTGAAAATTGCGCGTCGTCTGTTGGTGGAACTGGTTAACATGGGCCTGCCGCTGGCAACAGAAGCGCTGGACCCGAACAGCCCGCAATACCTGGGCGATCTGTTTAGCTGGTCTGCAATCGGTGCGCGTACCACCGAATCACAAACTCACCGTGAAATGGCCTCGGGTCTTTCTATGCCGGTAGGCTTTAAAAACGGCACCGATGGCTCACTGGCGACCGCGATTAACGCCATGCGCGCGGCTGCCATGCCGCACCGTTTTGTGGGGATCAATCAGGCCGGCCAGGTTTGCTTACTGCAAACGCAGGGTAACCCGGATGGTCATGTGATTCTGCGCGGCGGTAAATCGCCGAACTACGGGCCAGAAGATGTTGCCCAGTGCGAAAAAGAGATGGAACAGGCGGGACTGAAACCGTCGCTGATGGTAGATTGCAGCCATGGTAATTCCAATAAAGACTACCGCCGTCAGCCTGCGGTGGCGGAATCCGTTGTCGCTCAGATCAAAGACGGTAACCGTTCGATTATCGGCCTGATGATTGAAAGCAACATTCACGAAGGCAATCAGTCTTCTGAACAGCCGCGCGGTGATATGAAGTACGGCGTTTCGGTGACCGATGCCTGCATCAGTTGGGAAACCACCGATGCGCTGCTGCGTGAGTTAGACAAGGATTTACGTGGCCATCTGGCAGCACGACTGGCGTAAGAGGATTGTATGGTTGCTGAACTGACCGCGCTGCGCGATCAAATTGATGAAGTGGATAAGGCGTTGCTGGGTTTACTGGCACGTCGCCTTGAACTGGTGGCTGAAGTTGGCGAGGTCAAAAGCAAATATGGCCTGCCGATTTATGTTCCCGAGCGTGAAGCGACGATGCTTGCCTCGCGTCGGGAAGAGGCCGCATCGATTGGCGTTCCGCCCGATTTGATTGAAGATGTCCTGCGTCGCGTGATGCGTGAGTCGTACTCCAGCGAAAACGACAAAGGCTTCAAAACGCTGCATCCTGAGCTGCGCCCTGTCGTTATCGTCGGCGGTGGCGGGCAGATGGGGCGGTTGTTCGAAAAAATGCTTAATCTGTCCGGCTACCAGGTTCGCATTCTCGAACGCGACGACTGGTCGCGCGCGCAGGAGATTGTTGCCGGTGCGGGCATGGTGATCGTCAGCGTGCCGATTCATGTCACCGAGCAGATCATCGCGAAGCTGCCGCCGTTGCCTGCCGACTGCATTCTGGTTGACCTGGCGTCGGTGAAAGCCGGGCCGTTACAGGCGATGCTGGAAGCGCATCCGGGACCGGTTGTCGGTCTACACCCGATGTTCGGGCCAGACAGCGGCAGCCTGGCGAAACAGGTTGTGGTGTACTGTGACGGGCGTCAGCCGGAAGCGTACCAGTGGTTCCTTGAGCAAATTCAGGTTTGGGGGGCGCGTCTGCATCGCATCAGCGCTGTCGAGCATGATCAGAACATGGCCTTTATTCAGGCGCTGCGCCACTTCGCGACCTTTGCTTACGGCCTGCATCTGGCGGAAGAGAATGTGCAACTGGAACAGTTGCTGGCACTCTCTTCGCCTATCTATCGCCTGGAACTGGCGATGGTTGGCCGACTGTTTGCCCAGGATCCGCAGCTTTACGCCGACATTATTATGTCTTCCGGCAATAATCTGGCGCTGATTAAGCGTTACTACCAACGTTTTGGTGAGGCCATCAGCCTGCTGGAGCAGGGTGATAAACAGGCATTTATCGACAGCTTCCGCAAAGTGGAGCACTGGTTTGGTGATTACGCACAGCGCTTCCAGAGTGAAAGTCGCACCCTGCTGCGCCAGGCCAACGACAGTCGCGCCTAAGAGCGTCGTCACACATAGCGGCAATAAATTCTGTATATACTTAAAAGCCAGAGGGGGAACCCGCTGGCTTTTTTTATAGGGATGAGACGCATGACTGAGCCACAACCGTTATTTGATTATGCCGGACACCTGCCGGAATGCCCCACCTGGAGTGAGTCGGAACAGGCGCTGTACTGGGCCGATATCCTGGAATACGAAATCCATCGCTATCATCCGCAAAGCGGCGAGCATCAGGTTTTGCAGTTTCCTGAAGAGGTCGGCTGTTTCGCATTGCGCGAAAAGGGTGGGTTCATTGTGGCGCTACGCAGCGCCATCTGGCTGGCGGATAAACATGGTCTGCTGGTGCGCAAAATTTGCGATAACCCCAGCAACCCGGCGCTGGCCCGCTTCAATGACGGCGGTACGGACCGGGATGGCCGTTTCTACGCCGGGACATTCTGGGGGCCGGGCGATTACAACGGCGCGTTGCTGGTACGAATCGCAAATGATTTGACGCCAAAAGTGGTGCAGTGTGATATCCACGGTGCCAATGGCCTGGCGTTCAGCGCCGATAAACGCTGGATGTACACCTCGGATACGCCGAACGCGGTGATATATCGGACGCCGCTTGATGACGACGGCGAACCGGGTAGGCGTGAAATCTTTCATCTGTTTGCGGACGGGGAGGGGATTCCGGACGGCGCGGCGGTCGATGAAGAAGGCTGTTACTGGAGTGCGCTGTTTGATGGCTGGCGTATTGCGCGTTTTTCCCCGCAGGGTGAACAGCTGGAGGAGTACCGGATGCCGGTGCGCTGCCCAACCATGGTCTGTTTTGGCGGGCCAGATATGCGCACGCTTTTTATTACCACCACGCGGGAAAACATGTCGGCGGAAGAAGTGGCGCAGTATCCCCTTTCCGGTGCCATCTTCACCCTGCCCGTCAGCGTGGCAGGAATGAAGAAGTTACCGTTTATTGAGCGTTAAGCTGGATCAACCGGAACGACGTTCTCGCTCGGATAACAGCCCAGCACTTTCATGGAGCGGGTAATTTTGCCCAGCTCCTTGAGCGCTTTTTGCATCGATTCCGATTCCAGGTTGGCCTGAATATCGAGATAAAACATCTCTTCCCACGGGTTGCCATGAATGGGACGGGATTCCAGTTTGGTCATGATCAGGTGATGGTTACGCAGCACCAGCAGTGCTTCTACCAGTGCGCCCGCCTGTTGACCAGTCGCCATCAGCAATGTGGTTTTTGCCGGAACCTGATCTGAGACATCAATGGCTTTACGCGCCAGCACGATGAAGCGGGTAATGTTTTGCGTCTGATTGGCTTCAATACGTTCCAGAACCTGCAAGCCGTGCAGTGCGCCGCCGGCTTCGCTGCCCAGCGCAGCCACGCGCGGTGAATTGGCCTGCGCCACTTTCTCCATCGCTGCCGAGGTACTTTCGGTGTACTCAATTTTCCAGTGCGGGTAGCGGGCAAGGAATTTGCTGCACTGCTGGAACGGCTGCGGATGGCTGTAGACCGTGTCGATAGTGTCGAGATCCGTCGATCCGGATACCAGTACGCAGTGATCGATAACGATCGTCATTTCACCCACGATTGAGAGGCTGGTGTGTTGCAGCAGATCGTAGACGTCGTTAATGGCACCTGAGCTGGTGTTTTCAATCGGCACCACGGCGTAATCAGCCTGGCCCGTTTCCACATGATTAAAGATATCGGCAAATTTCGCGCAGCCGCTTTCAATAAATTGCTCGAAATGGCGTGCGGCATACTGGCGCGCTGCAAGGTGTGAATAAGAGCCCTTTGGCCCCAGGAAGGCGATACGCGCAGAGTGCGGATTGATTTTATTAAGATGCTGCTGAAGCAACGCCTGCTGCGTGAGGACGGAATCTTCGATGATAAGCTGGAACAGGCGGGTGATGTAGTGAGCGTCAAGATGGTGCGTTTTACCCAGCGCAATCAGACGTTCCAGCAGGTCACGCTCGCGGTCAATATCGCGAACCGGGCGATGGGAGGCCAGCTTCGCTTTGCCGACTTCCACTGCCAGACCACGACGCTCGGCCAGCAGCGTCAGTAATTTTTCATCCAGCGCGCTTATCTTGTCGCGCAGAGCCAGTAACGGGTTTTCCGCTGTCATAGTTGTGCCTTTATTGTTATCAATCTTGCCAATAAAAAAGGCCCCCCGGAGTGGGAGGCCTTATTGTTCGTCTTCGCATTCTTTATCTTACGACGAAACGCCTCCCGTTCAGGGGAAGGTAAAAAAGAATGCGAAGAAAAACAGAACAGATTTCACGAATGATGATTCCTTACAGTGTGTCAGGTAACAGTACCTGCTCCGTTTTCCTTCTGTCAATAAAAAACGCGCCCGAAGGCGCGTTGGCGATACACTCAAAGTTCAGTTTTACTCTTCTTCAACTTCTTCGAAGCTTGCGTCTTTCACCGATGTTGTGGCGCGACGGGCTTCCCCTTTGTGTTGCACCTTATTGAGCTGCCGTTCCAGCTTGTTGATCAATTCGTTGATTGCAGCATACATATCTTCATGCTTGGCGCTGGCAACCAGAAGCCCGTTCGGCGTGTTCATGGTGGCGTCAGCGATAAAACCCTGCGGCTCCTTGGACAGGATGATGTGCGGGTTAATAATATGAGTTTGCCATTTTTCTAATTTGGCTAGACGGTCTGCGACATGTTGGCGGATGGCCGGAGTAATTTCCATTTGTTTGCTGGTAATGTTCATTGTCATAAATTTTACCTCTTGTCTTTCCGTCTTGGTGATTCCAGCATACCTTTCCTAATGTCAAAATGTGTGATTTAAATCACGTTTTTTTGTCACTTTTTGTCAAGGAAACTGTTTTGTGAGGCAGGGCAGGAACAGGCGATCTTTTCCTTGTCGAAAGGGAAAAAGGCGGTCATATTTGATGAGATGACTTGCCGCTAAAGCGGTTCAGCGTGCAGGTTAAACGGATAAAAAAACGGCAGCCCGAGGGCTGCCGTTTTGCTTGCGTTCGAAATCAGGATTGCGTGCTGCTGCTGTTTGCCGCAATGATTTTCGCGACTTTGTCAGCCTGCGCCGTCATTTGCATCTGACGGTACGCGTTTTCCATCTTCGGTAGCGCATCGCGAGTTGCCTGTGTATCCGGGAAATCGCGCAGCATGTTTTCAACGCGGTTTACCACGGCAACCCATGCGCCACGGTCAGTGTAGTAATCAACGACCGACAGCTCGTACTTGGCCAGGCGATCTTTCAGGAACACCAGACGTTTGTTCGCATCCGTGACGTACTGGCTGTTCGGATAGCCGCGAACCAGTTTAGAGAAGTCATTGAAGGCGTCACGCGCGTGCTGCGGATCGCGGTCAGACCGGTCAACCCCGAAGAAGCCTTGCAGTGCACTGTCATCCAGCGCCATGTTGGTCAGGCCACGCATATACATGACATAATCAATGTTTGGGTGCGTCGGGTTAAGACGAATAAAACGGTCGATGGCCGCCTGAGCCAGTGGAAGATCGGCATTTTTATAGTACGCGTAGATCAGATCCAGCTGTACCTGCTGAGAGTACGGACCAAACGGATAACGGTTATCCAACGCTTCCAGTTGCGTTATCGCTTGTTTCCAGTTACCGTCCTGCAACTTTTGTTGAGCGGTCGCGTAAATCTCATTTGGCGGATTATCAGGTACTTCTTCCTTTGAACCCGAGCAACCCGCCAAAAACAGGCTCAACGTGGCGGCTGCCACCAGATATTTCATGCGCGTCATGACGTTTTGACTTTCCTCAAAATGTTTTACGGGAGATTCTCTGTTCCTGCTCCCGGTTAAGACCAGCTACAATAGCACACTATATTAAACGGCAAAGCCGTAAAAACCCAACGTTAACGAAGAAGCTGTATATGGCACAACGAGTAGAACTCACCGCAACGGTCTCCGAAAACCAACTTGGTCAACGCTTAGATCAAGCTTTGGCCGAATTGTTCCCTGATTATTCGCGATCTCGCATAAAAGAATGGATTCTTGACCAGCGCGTGCAGGTTAATGGTCAAATTTGCGACAAACCGAAAGAAAAAGTGTTGGGGGGCGAGTCCGTCGCCATCAACGCGGAGATTGACGAAGATATCCGTTTTGAACCTCAGGATATTCCGCTGAACATCGTCTATGAAGACGATGACATTATTGTCATCAACAAACCGCGTGACCTGGTGGTGCACCCTGGTGCCGGTAATCCGGATGGCACAGTGCTTAACGCGCTGCTGCATTATTATCCGCCGATTGCCGATGTGCCGCGTGCGGGTATTGTCCATCGTCTGGATAAAGACACCACGGGCCTGATGGTTGTGGCGAAAACCGTTCCGGCGCAAACGCGTCTGGTGGAATCGCTGCAACTGCGTGAAATCACCCGTGAATATGAAGCCGTAGCAATTGGTCACATGACGGCGGGCGGTACGGTTGAAGAGCCGATTAGCCGTCACCCAACCAAACGTACGCATATGGCGGTGCATCCGATGGGTAAACCCGCGGTCACGCACTATCGCATCATGGAACACTTCCGTGTGCACACGCGTCTGCGGCTGCGTCTTGAAACAGGACGTACGCACCAGATCCGCGTGCACATGGCCCATATCACGCACCCGCTGGTGGGCGATCAGGTTTACGGCGGGCGTCCGCGTCCACCAAAAGGCGCGTCGGATGAGTTCATCTCCGCGCTGCGTAAATTTGATCGTCAGGCACTGCATGCCACCATGCTGCGCCTTTATCATCCAATCACCGGTATTGAAATGGAATGGCATGCGCCAATTCCGCAGGATATGGTCGATCTTATCGACGCGATGCGCGCCGATTTTGAAGAACATAAGGACGATGTGGACTGGTTATGACGTCATTGATTATCCCGCAGTGGCCGCAGCCGAAGGGCGTGGCATCCTGTAGTTCCACCCGTAAAGGCGGTGTGAGTCAAGCGCCTTACGATTCTCTGAATCTGGGCGCGCATTGCGGTGATAATCCGGACGATGTAGAAGAGAATCGCCGCCGCTTGTTTGCGGCGGGCGGCTTACCAGCTAATCCCGTCTGGCTTGAACAGGTTCACGGTAAAGATGTACTGCGCTTAAGCGGCGGGCCGTATGAATCAAAACGCGCCGATGCGTCATACAGTAATACACCGGGTACCGTTTGTGCGGTGATGACCGCCGATTGTCTTCCGGTACTGTTCTGTAATCTCGACGGAACAGAAGTGGCTGCGGCGCATGCAGGCTGGCGCGGGCTGTGTGAAGGCGTGCTGGAAGAAACCGTTGCCTGCTTTAACGATCGCCCAGAAAATATCATGGCGTGGCTTGGCCCGGCGATTGGCCCAACGGCCTTTGAAGTAGGGCCGGAAGTGCGTGACGCCTTTATGGTGAAAGACCTTCAGGCAACTGCCGCGTTTCGCGCGGCGGGCGAAAAGTACTATGCTGATATTTATCTACTGGCGCGTCAGCGTCTGGGTAATGTCGGTGTGCAGCGCATCTACGGCGGTGACCGCTGTACCTTCAGCCAAAACGATGATTTTTTCTCATATCGTCGTGACCGTACTACAGGTCGTATGGCAAGTTTCATTTGGCTGATATAACCTAAAGAATCAAGACGATCCAGAAGGCTGACTTATTTTTCGCATTAAACAGGTCATTAACCTTGAATAATTGAGGGATGACCTCATTTAATCTCCAGTAGCAAAATTGACCTGTTATGGGAGGAATTATGCGTCTGGATCGTCTTACTAACAAATTCCAGCTTGCTCTCGCCGATGCCCAGTCTCTCGCACTGGGGCACGACAACCAATTTATCGAACCACTTCATTTAATGAGCGCCTTACTGAATCAGGAAGGGGGTTCGATTCGTCCTTTGTTAACCACGGCCGGCATTAATGCGGGCCAGCTTCGCACGGCTATCGATCAAGCATTAAGCCGATTACCGCAGGTGGAAGGCACCGGCGGCGACGTCCAGCCTTCGCAGGATCTGGTGCGTGTGCTGAATCTTTGCGACAAACTGGCGCAAAAACAGGGCGACAACTTTATTTCGTCAGAACTGTTTGTTCTGGCCGCGCTTGAGTCTCGCGGCTCACTGGCCGACCTGCTGAAATCTGCAGGGGCGACGACCGCCAACATTACTCAGGCGATTCAACAGATGCGCGGAGGGGAGAGCGTGAACGATCAAAATGCCGAAGACCAACGTCAGGCATTGAAAAAATATACCGTCGACCTGACCGAGCGTGCCGAGCAGGGCAAGCTTGACCCGGTCATCGGTCGTGATGAAGAAATTCGCCGCACCATTCAGGTGCTGCAACGTCGTACTAAAAATAACCCGGTGCTGATTGGTGAACCTGGCGTTGGTAAAACAGCCATCGTCGAAGGGCTGGCGCAGCGTATCGTGAACGGTGAAGTACCGGAAGGGCTGAAGGGCCGCCGCGTACTGGCGCTGGATATGGGCGCGCTGGTGGCCGGGGCGAAATATCGCGGTGAGTTTGAAGAACGTCTGAAAGGCGTGCTGAACGATCTGTCGAAACAGGAAGGCAACGTCATTCTGTTTATCGATGAGCTGCACACCATGGTGGGTGCAGGTAAAGCCGATGGCGCAATGGACGCCGGGAACATGCTGAAACCGGCGCTTGCCCGTGGTGAACTGCACTGCGTGGGCGCGACCACCCTTGATGAATATCGCCAGTACATTGAAAAAGATGCGGCGCTGGAACGTCGTTTCCAGAAAGTGTTTGTGGCAGAACCGTCCGTTGAAGATACCATCGCGATCCTGCGTGGCCTGAAAGAACGTTATGAGCTGCATCACCACGTGCAAATCACCGACCCGGCTATTGTCGCGGCGGCAACGCTTTCGCATCGTTATATTGCCGACCGTCAGTTGCCGGATAAAGCGATTGACCTGATTGATGAAGCGGCGTCCAGCATTCGTATGCAGATTGACTCGAAGCCGGAAGAACTCGACCGCCTCGATCGCCGTATCATTCAGTTGAAACTGGAACAGCAGGCGCTGAAGAAAGAGTCTGACGAAGCCAGCCTGAAACGTCTCGATATGCTGAATGAAGAGCTGGAAGACAAAGAACGCCAGTATTCGGTATTAGAAGAAGAGTGGAAGGCAGAGAAAGCTTCACTTTCCGGTACGCAGACGATTAAAGCAGAGCTTGAGCAGGCGAAAATCGCCATCGAGCAGGCGCGCCGCGTGGGTGACCTGGGGCGGATGTCTGAACTGCAGTACGGTAAAATTCCGGAACTGGAAAAACAGCTGGCGGCGGCGACCCAGTCCGAAGGTAAAACTATGCGTCTGCTGCGTAACCGTGTAACGGATGCGGAAATCGCCGAAGTGTTGGCACGCTGGACCGGGATCCCGGTTGCGCGCATGCTGGAAGGCGAGCGCGAAAAACTGCTGCGGATGGAGCAAGACCTGCATAGCCGGGTGATTGGTCAGAACGAAGCGGTGGAAGCGGTATCGAACGCGATTCGCCGTAGCCGTGCCGGGCTCTCCGATCCTAACCGTCCAATCGGTTCGTTCCTGTTCCTGGGGCCAACCGGTGTTGGTAAAACGGAGTTGTGTAAGGCGCTGGCGAACTTTATGTTCGATAGCGATGACGCGATGGTGCGTATCGATATGTCCGAGTTTATGGAGAAACACTCCGTGTCTCGTCTGGTTGGTGCGCCTCCGGGATATGTCGGTTATGAAGAAGGCGGCTATCTGACCGAAGCCGTACGCCGTCGCCCATACTCAGTCATCCTGCTGGATGAAGTAGAGAAAGCGCACCCGGATGTGTTTAACATTCTGCTGCAGGTGCTGGACGATGGCCGTCTGACCGACGGGCAGGGGAGGACGGTCGACTTCCGTAATACGGTAGTGATTATGACCTCTAACCTGGGTTCCGATCTGATTCAGGAACGCTTTGGTGAGCTGGATTACGGTCATATGAAAGATCTGGTGCTGGGCGTGGTCAGTCAGAGCTTCCGTCCGGAATTCATCAACCGTATTGATGAAGTGGTTGTGTTCCATCCGCTGGGTGAAGCACACATAGCCTCAATTGCACAGATTCAGCTGCAACGTCTGTACAAACGTCTGGAAGAGCGCGGTTATGAAACGCAGATCTCCGATGAGGCGCTGCATCTGTTGAGTAAAAACGGTTATGACCCGGTATATGGCGCGCGTCCGTTGAAACGCGCTATTCAGCAGCAAATTGAAAACCCGCTGGCGCAGCAAATCTTATCCGGTGAGCTGGTTCCAGGAAAAACGATACGTCTGGACGTTAAAGACGATCATATTGTGGCAGTGCAGTAAGTCACAAAAATGTAAAAACGGGCCCTCAGGGGCTCGTTTTTGTTTATAAACCAGGCAAGAATAAGTGAATTGAATGAAAAGTGAGCGAATGAAAAGTTTTTTGTATTTTATGCTTGCGAGATCTCAATTACTCCCTATAATGCGCCCCCACTGACACGGAACAACGGCCAACATGCCGCCGGGTCAACAGAGTGAAAATAATCCTTGACTCTGTAGCGGGATGGCGTATTATGCACACCCCGCGCCGCTGAGAAAAAGCGAAGCGGCACTGCTCTTTAACAATTTATCAGACAATCTGTGTGGGCACTCAATGATACGGATTCTTAACGTCGCAAGACGATAAATGAATACCAAGTCTCTGAGTGAACACGTAATTCATTACGAAGTTTAATTCACGAGCATCAAACTTAAATTGAAGAGTTTGATCATGGCTCAGATTGAACGCTGGCGGCAGGCCTAACACATGCAAGTCGAACGGTAACAG